>JAZRTW010000104.1:0-4809 GCA_045652265.1 Eubacteriales bacterium
CCAAACGATATCACGAACTACATCAACGACCTCGCATTCGATTCGAAGGACGACGCGTGGTATAAAGCAGATCAGGTTGATGAAGCTCTCGATATGATAACCGCTAAAGTGTACACCGCCTTCAGCTCATTTACTGACAGCGAAATGGACGCGCAACTGGACAAGCTTCGCGAGCAAAACGCAGAAACGGAGAAGAAATATCTTACTACGGAAGCCGAGCTTGCAAAAGCAAACGAAGCAATCGAAAATTACGAAAAGCAAATAGAGGATTACAAAAAGCAAATTGAAAATTATAAGCTTATGGAGCAAAAAGTTGCAAAGCTCGTAGCGGCTATCCGCGAAAACAAGCGCAATGGTTGATTTCACAAAACTTAAAGAGTCCTTACTCAAATACGGATACGAAGTCTCGCTCTTTGGCGACGCAAAATCTGCAACGGAATATCTTACCGCGTTGATTCACGGTAAAACCGTAGGCATCGGCGGCTCTGTTTCGGTAAAAGAAATGGGGTTGTACGAAGCATTAGCCGAAAGTAATACTGTTTATTGGCATTGGATGAGCGCATCCGCGCCCGAAGCGATAAAATCCGCAGCAAATGCTCAAATTTATGTCTCGTCCGTCAATGCAATTTCCGAAAACGGTGAGATAGTAAATATCGACGGAAACTGTAACAGAACAAGCTCTGTTTGCTTTGGACACGAAAAGGTATATCTTATCGTAGGATGCAATAAAGTCGCCGAGAATCTTGAAAAAGCAGTTTTCAGAGCGCGTAACGTAGCGGCTCCCCTTAATGCAAAAAGGCTCGGCGTAAAAACACCCTGTGCTCAAAACGCTGATAAGTGCTACGACTGCGACAGCAAAGACAGAATATGCAAAGAGCTCTCGATATTGATGCAAAAACCTTCAAAACAAAATATTGAGGTTTTACTCATTGCCGAAAATTTAGGATATTGAATAAGCAAAAATCCGATGCCGTCCGCTTTGGACAGCATCGGATTTAGTTTTAATACGGGTGTTCATTGATATAATTTTCCAATATCTCGGCGGCGCTGCCTATAATAAGCTCACAAGGCCGCTTTGCATAATACTGATTTGTGCGTGCCGAAGGCGCTCCGCCCTCGTCCTCGCCTTTTTTAAGTCCAAGAAGTTCTCTGCAAACTATCGAGCCTTCATCGGCATTTGCAGGTCTGTTTGCATTCTTAAAACGCTCGGCAAGCTCTTGGACTCTCTTATAATGTTCTTTTTTCAGAGCAGGGTCTTCAACGTTATCGTAGCCGTAGAGAAGTCCCGCGACCATTATTATCCCGCTGAAAGCACCGCAGACCTCTCTGAGTCTGCCCATACCTCCGCCGAAAGAACAGGATATTTTCAATGCCGTACTTTCGTCAAGACCGGTAAGATCGCTGAAAGCAAGCATTATCGCTTGAGAGCAGTTATATCCCTCTCGAAAATTCTTCATTGCGATTTCTTTTCGGGTCATACTTATACGCTTTCTTTTACGAAGGGCTTATATACACCGTCGAACATTACGTTTGATGGGCCCTTCATAGATATTCTTCCATCGTCTGCAACGTATACTTTTAATATGCCGCCTATTTGCTCGACGGATACTTCATTTTCGCAAAGTCCGAGTCTGTGGGCGACGGCAACCGCCGTACAGCAACCCGTTCCGCAACCGATAGTCTCGCCCGTTCCCCTCTCCCATTCTCTTATCCTGATATGATCGGGACTGTCGATTATGGCAAAGGTAACGTTGGTGCGCTTTGGGAAAAGCGTCAAATGATTCTCTATAGCTCTTCCGTACTTTTCTACGTCAAACTCATAAAGATCTTCGTTAAGAAACATTACGGTATGAGGATTTCCCCAAGAAAGACTCGTCATCTTAAAGGTTCTGTCCAAGATCTCTACGTCTTCGCAAAAGAGCTCGTCCTTTTCCGTGTTTACGGGTACAGCCTCCTTTGCGTATCGCGGATATCCGATATCGGCAAGAATGTTTACCGCAATACCGTTTTCCACGTCAAGTTTTACGTGTTGAATACCGCCCAGCGTTTCTATCGTAAGCTCGGTCTTATCGGTGAGCTTATAGTCATAAACGTACTTCGAAACGCTTCTAAGCGCATTTCCGCACATCTCCCCCTCCGTGCCGTCGGGGTTAAAGACTCTCATTCTGAAGTCGCACATATCCGAGGGACATATCAATATCATACCGTCACTGCCGATACCGAAGCGGCGATCGGAAACTTCGCGCGCAAGCTTATTTAAGTCACCAAGCTTCTGGCCGACCGTGTATATATAAACGTAGTCGTTGCCGAATGCCTGCATCTTTGTAAATTTAATACTCATCTTAACGCCTGTTCCAAATCATTTATTATATCGTCCGCGTTTTCAATTCCAATGGATATTCTTATAAATCTCTCGTTTATGCCGAGTGCTTCTCTTTGCTCCTTGGGAATAGATTCGTGCGTTTGAGTCATAGGATACGTCACAAGTGATTCAACTCCGCCCAGGCTCTCGGCAAAAAGTATCATCTTGACGTTGGAAAGAAGCTTATGTGCGCTTTCCTCGCTGTCAAGTTCAAAAGATATCATACCGCCGAATCCCGTCGTCTGCTTCTTCGTCACGGCATAGTCCTTATGATCCTCAAATCCTACGTAATATATCTTCTTTACTTTCGGGTGACTGCGCAAGTAATGCGCAACCTTATACGCGTTCTCGCAATGCTTGTCCATACGCAAGGGAAGCGTCTTGATTCCCCTTATCAAAAGCCAGGAATCGAGAGCCGCGAGCCCGTTTCCGTGAGACTTCATCTGTGCTCTGAAAAAGTCCGCCATCTCTTGAGTTTTAACTACCGCAATGCCTGCAAGAGTATCGTTATGTCCGCCCAGATATTTCGTTCCGCTGTGAACGACTACGTCCGCGCCGAGCGAAAGAGGCTTTTGCAAATAGGGAGTTAAGAAGGTGTTATCCACAACGAGCATTATGTTAAGCGGCTTTGCTATTTCGGATATAGCCGCAATGTCCGCGACCTTCATCATCGGGTTTGTCGGCGTTTCGACAAAGAACATCTTTGTATTAGGTCTTACAGCCTTTTTAACGGCATCAAGATCGGACATATCAACGTAAGTAAATTCAGCGTCGAATTTCTTGAAAATGGTTTCGCAAATACGGAAAGTACCGCCGTATATATCGTCGGAGAGAACTACGTGGTCGCCCTTTTGCAAGATAGAAAAAAGGCACATATTAGCAGCCTGACCGCTCGAAAAAGCAAAAGCCTCAAGTCCGCCCTCCAATATAGCCATAGTACGTTCAAGCTCTTGGCGAGTGGGATTTTGAAGTCTTGAATAATCAAAGCCCGTCGATATTCCGAAATCTCTGTGGCGGAAGGTCGCAGTCTGAAATATGGGGAAGCTTACAGCGCCCGTCATAGGATCTACACCAAGTGCTCCGTGTACCGCCTTTGACTCAAAAGCAAGCTCGTCCTTCGTTGAAAAATCGTTGTAATAACATTCGTTTTTCATAGTTCTTCTCCCATCAATTATAATTTTACAATTTAATTTTATAAAATATTTGTTACAATGTAAATTGCATATTTACTGTATTACATTGCAAAAAGTATACTCATTTTTTATGTCGAATGTACAAGTTAAAACGCCCAATTTCCGTTTTTGAAAATCTGTATTTCTTTTCCGCTTCCGTCAATGCCTACGATGTCAAGATCCTCTGACCCCATCATAAAATCAACGTGGATAAGTGAATCGTTAATTCCGTATTCGCAGCACTCCTCAAGCGTCATGTTTTCAAAGCCGTCAAGACACTCGTTAAATCCTGCGCCGAGTGCAAGGTGGCAAGCTGCATTCTCGTCAAAGAGAGTATTATAAAAGAGAATGCCACTGTTTCTAATCGGAGAATCGTAAGGCACTAAAGCGCACTCACCGAGCATACAAGCACATTCGTCTGTTTTTATCATTTCTTCAAGGAGAGATTGATTTTTTTCGGCAAATACCTTTACCGCCTTGCCTTTTTCAAACCAAATTTTAAAATTATCAATGATCTGTCCTTGATATGAAAGCGGTTTTGTCGATACGACAACGCCTTCGGCAGTGTTTTTATCGGGTGACGTGAATACCTCTTCTGACGGTATATTTGGATTATAGGTCACGCCAGAAATCGTATCGTCTGCGCCCGCGTGGAATTTGACGTTTTTAAGAAGTCCGACTGTAAGATCCGTTCCGTTTGCGGACTTATAATGTAATTTTTTGAGATTAAGCGCATTAAGGTAGTCACATCTGCTCTTTAGGTCGGCGTTGTGAGCATCCCAATTCGCAATAGCGTCACCCTTTGCGCGCGACGTTTCAAGTATGGCGTCCCAAAGCATTTCTACTGCAACCGATTGTCTTACGTTCGGGAAAAGCTTCTTTGCCCACGCCTTACCGGGAACTGCGGCAATACACCACTGATGCTTATTTTCCATCGTATCGGTGATCGGCTTTTTAACCGCGCGTATCTTTTGCATAGCCTTTGCGTATTTCTTTTGGTTGATTCCCGAAAGACCGTCGGGATCGCTCGACTCAATGTAGATCATTGCAGGCAAAACGTCCGCCGTATGCTTTAGTTTTGCAATCTCCCAATCATAAACGGTTGACAAAAGCTTCTCTGTCTTATATCTCACAGCAAGTCTAGTAAGCGGCTGATAGCCCCAATTCATAATAACCTCGCTTGCTCCCGCCTTATAGCACTCGTCAACGAGAATTTTTACAAATTCATACTGATCGACTTCGGCAGTTATCACTACGGGCTGTTTTTTCTGTACG
>JAZRTW010000105.1:0-1973 GCA_045652265.1 Eubacteriales bacterium
GGATGCGGACTTTTGGGATATTTGGTATCAAAGCTGTTTTTGATGATATTTTAGTAAATAAACGATAAAGGAAGGAATAAGGAAATGGCTAAAGTTAAAAATGATTATTTTAAGCTTATGGAAGAACAGAGCGGCTATTGCGTGCAGGCGGCAGAGCTTCTTGAGGAGATACTTACCGTAGCAAACGACGATAATATCGAAGAATACAAGGACAAGATGCACTCTATCGAGCACAGCGCCGACGAGATACATCACGATATCCTTTCGCGCCTCACGGTTGAGTTCATAACTCCCATCGACCAAGAGGACATCGTCGAGCTCGTTCAGCTTTTCGACGATATCACCGACGCTATCGACGAGGTCGTAATAAGACAGTTTATGTATAATGTTAAAAAGCTTCCCGCACACGCGGCAGAGCTTTCCAACTGCGTTAACCGTTGCACGAAGGCGCTTAAAGTTGCGTGCGCGGAGCTTAAAAACTTCAAAAAGCCCGCGAAGCTCCGTGAGCTTCTCATCGACGTAAACAACATCGAGGAAGAGGCAGACGGCGTATACGTTAATGCTATCCACGAGCTCTTTACGGATCCCGATATCGACTTCAAGACTCTTATCGGACGTAAGGAAATTTACGAAAGCCTCGAAAATTGCTGCGACCTTTGCGAGCACGCATCCGACGTAATCGCGCAGATAATAATAAAGAACACATAAAAACGTAGGGCGGGGGCTTGCTCCCGCCGCTTGTTTTATCGAAAGGAGCAATTATGGACATCATCGTTTGCCTTGACGATAAAGGCGGAATGCTTTTTAATAAAAGACGGCAAAGTAAAGACCGTGCGGTGCTTGAAGATATAAAGACGCTTCCTTATAAGTGTATAGCTATCGACGCTTTTTCCGAAAAGCTCTTTGCGGATTCGACCGCAGCATATAGGGTAGGCAAAGAAGGCGATGCGCTTTTTGTCGAAAACAGAAGCGTAAAGGAGCTTATAGGCGATTGCGGGCGTATAGTTATTTATAAGTGGAACAGAGTTTATCCGTCGGACTTTACGTTTGATGTCGACCTCTCACACGAGGGCTTTATTCTTGCATCAACAAAGGATTTTGCGGGCAAATCGCACGAAAAGATAACAAGGGAGATATATGAAAGATGAAGAAAAAGGGATGGATAGCGCTTATAATAGCCACGTTGGTCATTATTGGAGCTTGCGGATACGTGGACGATGATACAGAACCAAGCGAGAGCGAAACGGACCTATCGTTAGAGGAAAACGAAACTGACGAAGAAAACGACACACTTGACACTGCTCCCGATAAGGAAGACAGCTTGGAAAGCGGTACCGAGCAAAGCGGTGAAGACGAACAAAACGGCGAAGATGAGCCTTCTGCGGAAGAATTGCCTTCGGAGGAAGAAAAGCAAAACGAGAAATTCGTTTTGCCCGAATATACGGGCGGAGCTTATACAGTAATCAACAATAACGAGCCGTATTTTGAAAAAAGCGAGCTTACAAATATATCGTTTGAGCGCTACGGAGCGCTCGACGAGCTCGGCCGCTGTACGGCGGCAACGGCTTGTGTGGGCCGTGATATTATGCCGACCGAGGACAGAGGAAGTATAGGTATGGTAAAGCCTACAGGCTGGCAAACGGTCAAATACGACGTTGTGGATGGCAAGTACCTTTATAACCGTTGCCACCTCATCGGATTTCAGCTTACGGGCGAAAACGCAAACGAGAAAAATCTCATAACCGGCACGAGATATATGAACGTAGACGGAATGCTGCCGTTTGAAAATATGGTCGCAGACTACGTTAAGGAAACCGAAAATCATGTAATGTACCGCGTAACGCCCGTATTTTCGGCGAGCGAGCTCGTTGCACGCGGCGTTTTGATGGAAGCCTATTCCGTGGAAGATGAGGGAGAGGGAATATGCTTTTGCGTGTTTGTGCATAACGTACAGCCGCAGATTGAAATAGACT
>JAZRTW010000106.1:0-1794 GCA_045652265.1 Eubacteriales bacterium
ATAACGGGAACTCTGCCCGCCGCGCGTTTTACGCAAAATTCTATTGCATCTCTGTGCTCCTTATCGGTAAGCGTTGAGCCCTCTCCCGTCGTTCCGACTGCGACAAGTGCGTTTACGCCTTCTTCTATCTGCCAGTCGATAAGTTTGCCGAATTTTTCGTAATCGATGCCGTCCTTCGTTAAGGGTGTGATAAGTGCCGTTGCTACGCCTTTGAATACCGTGTTTTTCATAACGTCCTCCATAAACTTGGCTTAATTTTTAAAAATAATAAGAGGCTTTCGCATAAAATGCAAAAACCTCTCGATTATGTCCGTAAAGTAATACATAAATTCGAGATAGCCCTCCGCAAATATATGCGACAGTAGAACGAATCTTATTTCGTGCTACCAGAAGCACTGCCGCCGCAGTGCAACTTCGGCGGTCTTGCCTTTCGCAATACCTCAAAACCCCGCCGGGTATGAAAGGCTATGCTACTTTTCAAAAGCCGCGCCTCTATCTACTTAATTTGAATTTTATACTATTTATTACGGTTTGTCAATACCTTTTATTTATTTTCGTAATTGTAGCCGCAGTTTACAGCCTTTAAGTTTACGTCAAACAAATCTGCGTGTCTTGCGGAAACGATCTTTTTGAGCGCACCCTCAAGATCGTCGTAGCTTACCGCGTCGCACTCCTTTAAGAATTTGCCCATCATTATCATATTCGCAAGAGTGGGAGCACCGATAGACTGCGCAAGTGCGGTAGAAGGAATATATACCACCTTGACGTCGTTTCTTGTGACCTTTCTTTCGATGAGAGTGGAGTCAACGAAGATAGTTCCGCCCGATACGACCGCGTCCTCGTATTTATCAAGCGAGGGAAGGTTCATCGCAATAAGCACGTCGGGCGCCGATACGATGGGAGAGCCAACGAGCTCGTCGCTTATGATAACGCTGCAGTTAGCCGTACCGCCTCTCATTTCGGGGCCGTAGGAGGGAAGCCAAGAAAGCTGTTTACCTTCAAGAAGCGCCTTATAAGCAAGGAATTTTCCCGCAAAAAGTACGCCCTGACCGCCAAAGCCGGCAATTAAGATCTGTGTCGTCATATTACTCTGCCTCCTTTGCGCTCTTATCCTTGTATACACCGAGAGGATAGTAGGGTATCATCTTTTCGTCTACCCACTCAAGAGCCTTCTCGGGTGTCATTCCCCAGTTTGTAGGACAGGTGGAAACGACCTCAACAAGAGAAAATCCCTTGCCGCTAACCTGATTTTCGAACGCCTTCTTTATCATCTTCTTTGCATTCTTGACGTTCTTTACGTTATTTACCGCAACTCTTGCGATAAATTCGGGTCCATCGAGCGTCGAAAGCATCTCGCTGACCTTTACGGGATATCCCGCTGTCGCTACGTCTCTGCCGTAGGGAGAGGTCTGTGTGACCTGACCGGGAAGAGAGGTGGGTGCCATTTGTCCGCCCGTCATGCCGTAAATTGCGTTGTTTACGAAGATTACGGTTATATTCTCGTTTCTCGTTGCGGCGTGCACCGTCTCCGCCATACCGATGGAAGCAAGGTCACCATCACCCTGATAGGTAAATACGATGTTTTCGGGCAAAGCGCGCTTGATGCCCGTTGCAGCGAAGTCGGAGCGTAGCCATGTCGCTCTGCGCGCCAAGGGGTTGTTCCATGGAGTTGTCTTCCTAAGACCGCTTGGCCTCCGACTTGTCTCCGCCATACCGATGGAAGCAAGGTCACCATCACCCTGATAGGTAAATACGATGTTTTCGGGCAAAGCGCGCTTGATGCCCGTTGCAACG
>JAZRTW010000107.1:0-12030 GCA_045652265.1 Eubacteriales bacterium
GGTGAATACACCGTGAAGATCAGCGAGCTGAAGCCGCAGAGCACCGCACAGACGGGCTTTGTAGTCATCAAGGCAGACGGTAAAACCTACCATACCGCACAGCTCGGCGTCGATGAAAAAGTAAGAGGCGGGAGAACCGAGAAGATAGAATTTACGTTTGTGCTGACAGACGCGGCGGATGTAACGCTCGTTGCACATTGGGGCACGTCATCGCAGTATTCTGCTTACAAATATAACTCGGAGTATATAGTAAACGGCGGATTTGCAAAGCTTATCGTAAACGGTATAGAAGAGCTTCCCGTAAAGAATACGGAAAACGGCGATGGCGACGATAGCGAAGGGGGCAAAGAGAACCCGACGCCGCCCGAAGAACAAGGCGAAGATCAGCCCGAACAGACACAGCCCGGCGGCGAAGATGTCGAGCAGACCGATACAGAGCAAGACGATGCAGAGAAAAACGATATAGAGCAAACGAATACCGAAGAGTCCGCGAAGACGCAAGAGGGCGCGGATACGGAGACCACTGAATAAAAACAAGTTAATAACCGACTCTTTCGATGTGCCAACGTCGGAAGGAGAACGGTTAAATTTTCGATGTTGGTAAATAAAAAAGGAGGTCATTTGAAATGACAAACAAAAGAGGTACCAAGCACGCACTTCTTATGAGCGCGCTCGCACTTTTACTGTGCGTGTCTATGCTCGTTGGCAGTACATACGCTTGGTTTACAGACAGCGTTACCTCTACGGGTAACAAAATTCAGTCGGGTACGTTGAAGCTCGATCTTGAACTGCTTGATAAAGAAACCGGTTGGAACTCAATTAAGGATTCAAATGCTCCTATCTTTAATTACACCCATTGGGAACCCGGTTACACAGATGTGAAGATTCTCAAGGTTGAAAACGAAGGAACTCTTGCCCTCAAATGGATTGCAAAATTTGTGTGCATGGAAGATCTTACAGATCTTGCAAAGGTAATTGACGTATATGTTTGCCCGAGTGAAACCGAGCTTACATATCCAGCCGACCGCAATCTTGACGGCTACGAAAGGGTTGGCACTGTTGCACAGTTTGTGAATACCATTGAGACTACTACGAAGGGCAACCTTGAAGCAAGCGAAGTTGCTTATCTCGGCATTGCGCTTAAGATGCAGGAAAGTGCGGGAAACGATTATCAGGGTATGGATCTTGGTGCTGCGTTCGATATTCAGATCCTTGCAACACAAGAAACTTTTGAAAGCGACAGTTTCGATAATCAGTACGATATAAACGGCGAATATCCTGTTATTCCTACTCCCGTAAAGGTTTCGAGCGCCAATACCTTTGCGGAAATCGCTGATCTGCTTGCTGAAGGCAAAGACATTTATGTTACCGAAAACATTGATTTAACCGATAAGGCAAATGGCAACACATATCTTACAGTAAACGAGGATGTTGCTATTTACGCTTCTGAAGGTACTGCTATTTCTTTTAATGAAAATGGTAGTGGCTCAATTACCGTTTATAGCGGTGCGTTAAAGACTAATTATGAGTTGTGTGTAACAGGTGACGCTACGTTGATTATTGAAGGCGGAGAACATTCTTTTGGTGCATTCTCTGCAACCGGTAACGGCAAGATCGTTGTAAATGGCGGTACTTTGAATTGTCGTGGAACGTATGCAGGCGTTTTAGGCGTATCCTTTGCTGAAAACGGACAGCTGATTGTCAATGACGGCACCATGAACATGTATCAACCCTTTAACCTGAACGCCAATCGCTGTGATGCTGCTTACATTGAAATTAATGGCGGCGACATTCATTTGCTGAATGGCGCAGATAAGTTGTTCGCTGTTAGAAACATTATGGATAAGGACCGTGAAGGCGGGGTTTTGCGCGGCAGTTCCATTAAAATCACCGGCGGTATCTTTACTACGACCTATGAGCTCGATGATACCGGTGATGCAAACGCCTTTATCAGAAATGAAGACGGAAATGCTGATACCACCAGAGTGTTGGAGTTTAATTACTATGAAGGTGAGAAGCAATATGATTGCTTTGTAACCGGAGGAACATTCTACGGTAGCTGGATGCGTACCGGTGAAACCGAAGGCGATGCCGCCACGGTTTGTGAAAATACCATTGCCGGATTCATTGCAGACGGTTATAAGATTACCGGCGATGCTGTTAACGGTTACGTTGTTAGTGCAGAATAATTAAGATATAAATCCTGTCCTATCCCGCGTTTTGCGCCTTTTGATCGCCGAATAAGAAGTTAAAAAGACAAGAAAAAGGAGGTTGAAAGCATGAGAAAAACTCCTAAAACTGAAGAGTTTGAAAGATGTATATTGTGCGGAGCGATAACGGACGTTCCGATATCCTTGCCCATAGATCTTCGTGAAAATTATGAGGTCGGCGTCGGGCAGATATGCTCCGCGTGCGCGGGCGTTCAGCACGATTTTGAGGAAAAAGAAAAGAACGTGCTGACGCAGGATCAGATAATAATTGCGGTCGAGCAAAGTATATAAAACTGACACAAAAAATCAAAACACGGCTTGTATTATCCAAGCCGTGTTTTTACTATGAAGAGCTGAAATCCTCCTTAATAGATAAATCCGAAAAAAGCCTTGATTTTTATTGATTTTGGGAATATAATCAAGTCGTAGACATTCTTTTTTCGGAGGAATCTTATGGACAATAATTTTCCCTATTTCAAAAATACGCAGTGTAAGTTTTTCCCTTGCCATAAAACAGACGGCGAGTATTTCAACTGCATTTTTTGCTACTGTCCGCTCTATCCTTTGGGCGACAAATGCGGCGGAAATTTCGTTTATCTCGAAAGCGGTGTCAAGGACTGCTCGAATTGTCTTATCCCGCACGGAAAAAACGGCTCTGCTTATATAGTTTCAAAATTCCCCGAGATATCGGATCTTGCAAAGAAAAAATAATTAAAGGCTCCTTAAAAGGAGCCTTTTTGCTTTATATCGCGCAAAAACAAAGTGAGTGCGAGAAGGTCTGCGCATCCGCCTGCGGACAGATTTCTTTTTATAAATTCCTCGTCCATTTTCAAAAGCTTCTCGTGCGTTACGCCTTGTGCAATTAAGCTTTGCGCGTAGCTTCTTGCATAGTTTGCGCCGCTTGTGCCGCCACGCTTATATAAATTCGTGTCTTCGACGCTTGAGATAAGATGCACAAGGCAAATAGCCGCGGCGTCGTTTTTGCTGTATCCGTCCGAAAGGAGCTTTTCAAAAACGGGTAATGCTATATTTTTGACGCTCGGAAAGCCCGATGCCGCCTCTCCGCGTATGCCCTTTATTTTGCGCTCAAGATACAGCTTTTCGCCCGCCGTATCGCCGCTTGCTTTTTCGAGGTCTTCCATAGCCGACTTTTCGGCAAGCTTTGCACAGACCGATAAAATATCTTCGGTTTCGGCTATAGGCTTTTCGGCGCTGTAAAGTCTTCCCAAAGCGCCTAAAATAATTCCCAAAGAATATATAGCGCCTTTATGCGTGTTAACGCCGCCCGTTGCGGCAAACATTTTGCTTTCGGCTTCAAGCCCCGCTTTTCGCAGAAGCGAAAAGGTTTCGTCAAAAGGCTTTTCGGCACTTTCGATACCTATGAGAACGCAGGTTTTAAAATAAGGCTTTATCGCCTCTGCACTTTTTTTGAAGCTTTCGACGTTCATATCGCTGTGGCTTCCGCAGTTATTTTTATCGACAAGTCCCGCTTTCGGCGTGGTATTTACCTCGTCGATAAGGCTGTTTTTTGCAAGGAGAGAAATTCTCTCGCTATCCTTCTGTTTGAAATACTCAAGTAAAATATTATTCGTTATTTCGACTATCTCTTGAACGCTATGCGCTCGGCTTGCCGCGCATCCGCGTCCCGCCTTCCCGCAGACGATACAGCCTCTTTCGTTTTCTCTTACGAGCTTTTCGCCGCTCTCGCCTATAACGTCCATATCGAAAAGTCTGCCGAGGGCGTTTTGTTCTTCAATTTTCGTGCAGATTTTCTTAATTTCACGCGGTGGCAGTTTTATTGATAAATATGCTTCGGGGCCCGTTTTCAAAAATCTCACGGTCTTATCTGCGACGTTTTTTTCGCTGATGGCACTTAAAAGCAAGCTTAAGCCTTCGCTAAATCCTCTCTCGATAAGAGGGGAAGTCTTAACGGGACCTGCGATATTCATCGTAAATGAAACGAGAGGGAGGTTGTGCTTTTCTATGAAGCTTTTTTGCATTTTTACGCGCTCTTCTCGGCAACAAAGCATTTCTTCAAGCGTTACCTCCATTGTGATTCCTCCGTTTTATATAATAAGGTCCGACTGCTTTTTCTGTTGCTCGTCGAGCTTCTGCAAAAGTCTTTCCGCGTTCTTTCCGACGCAGCCTACGAGCATCCAGTTATGGCTGAATCTATCGTAGACAAAGTGATTCAAAAGGTGGAAATTTTCTATCTGCCCCGTGTGAGAAACGTGTATTCTCGGGCCCGTGCAGTAATGAAGCTTTCCGTTAATGGAAATGTGGCAGTTGTCGGCGTAGGTTACGGGCAGATTTGCCTTTATAAGCTCGTTTACCTTTTGTTCAAGCTCGACGATATCGAACGAGGGCTTCGTGTCGGGGAAAGTGATTGCAAAGCCGTGCTTAACGTCGCCGTGTCCGCATCTTTCCATATCATCCTTAGGCATACAAGTCTCGCAAAGGTCTTCTGCCGTGTGCGCCATAAGGCGATATGCAAGCGATTCGTAAACAGTCTCGCGTATCTCGGCAGGCTCGGGGCCGAAAATAGTAGGCCTTGATATGAGTATTTGCTCGCCGACGCCTATGAGTAAGTTTGCGTTAAATCCGAGCAGGGGATACAAAAGGTCGAAATGTTCGACGATCACGCGCTTGCCGTTATGCAGAGCTTCAATTACGGCGTCGGCAAGAACGCTCATTTGTGTAAATCCGTTTTCAAATCTGACGTCTATATGATACGTGTGCGGTGTAAAAAAGCCTTTATCCTGCTCCAAAAGAGGAAGCGGGCGCACGTAAACGCCGTCGTCGTCGTTGGTGAGCTCAAGGCCGGGGAACATTCCGCGAAGAAGCGCGCTTTTTCCAGAGCCCGCCTCGCCGATAACGCCGATGAGCTTATCGAAGGGCGAAAGATAGAGCTGGGCAAGCTGCATTCCCAAAGCATACATTCTCTGGTGTCCTCTGGGCGCAAAATAACTGCTGAGCAAATGGTTTGTTTGACGTTCTATCATATATGCCTCCTGTTCAGATTAGTTTATTTTCAATAATATAATCAAAGGTAGATTTCGGCACGAGCTCTTTAGCCGCGTTTAAGTTCCCCTCGTCCAAAAGGCGCCTAAAGTCGCTTGCGGATATAGCTTTGCCGTCTTTTTCAAGGCGCTTTATTTCCTTGACTTCTATATTTTTTTGGGGGAGCAATTTGAGAAGCTCTTTGTTATATGCGTGTGTAAGCGGT
Source organism: Eubacteriales bacterium (assembly GCA_045652265.1). GTDB lineage: Bacteria > Bacillota > Clostridia > Oscillospirales > CAG-272 > CALCTE01. The sequence continues at coordinate 5,437 of JAZRTW010000107.1, forward strand.
GAGTTTGGCTCCGTACCGACGTAGCGGCGCGTTATGTTAAATCTCGGCGCAAAATGCTTTGTGAATATTTCGATATCAAGTTCACACTGTGCATTCGGCACACTTTCCCTATCCTTTAGAAAATAGGTAGGGAAGGTCTTTTGCGAGATAAGATAATCACCCGTCGGTAAAACCACAACGTTTTTTAGATCGTGAGTTCCGCGCCGTACCATTTCGATTCTCTCCTCGGCGGAAAACCTGCTTTTATCCTCGGATAAAACGAAAACGTAAAGAAGCTCGCACTCTTTTGCCGCTTCTTCGATAAGATAGCGGTGGCCGAGTGTAAAGGGATTACAGTTCATAACGCACGCACCGACTGTTTTGCCGTTTGCTTTGGCGGGCAAAGAAGCGATAAACTCGCCTATGCCGTTTTTCTTGTCCTCCATCAATAATACCTTGTCCGTTTTTGCTATTGGATAGAAGAAAAGCGAAGAAAACATCATTTCGTTTTTCGGCTTCGTGTAAAGGAAAAGATGGCGCTGTCCGCTTGAAAGCGCCTCGTTTTTCAAGGCGGTCAACACGGTTGCCGTGAGTCCCTCGCCTTGACGGGTTTCCGATACGGCGATACATTTTAGAAGATTTTCACTTATCGAACCGCAGGCGACAAGCTCATCTTCTTCCCATACGAAAACTGTCTTTTCAACGTTTTCGTCGGCTTCGAGCTCGCATTTTTTCAAAAACGCCTTCCAAATATTCAGTTTTTCACCCTTCAATGAGGAAACGATTTCAATATCCATAAACGATTTTCCTTTCTTTTCAAGCTTATTATACTACATTTATCGCAATATGCAAAGAAAAAATATAAAAAAGCGTAAAAAGAATTGCTTTTTTTGAAATTGTGTTATACAATATCATTGAATTGTTACTGTATCTTTTATCTTAACATATAAAGGAGAACGAAATGGATATTTTAAAAAGCGCGTCGGCGGGTACTCTTGAGTCAAGCGACGCTTACGTTGAGATCTCTCCCGCAAAAGATTTAAGCGTTGAGATCGAATCGGTCGTAAAGGCACAGTTCGGCGACGCCATCAAGACTGCTGTTTGCGACGTCTTAAAGGAACTCGGCGTTGAAGCGGCAAACGTCAAGGTGACTGACAGAGGCGCTCTCGAATGCGTAATTCGCGCCCGCGTCGAAACCGCCGTACTTCGCTCAAAGGAGGAGAAATAATGCGCCGCAGTTTGCTGTTTTTACCGGGAAACAACCCGAATATGCTTATAAACGGAAACTGCCTCGGTGCAGATGCCGTTATATTTGACCTTGAGGACGCCGTAAGTCCAACCGAAAAGGACGCTGCGAGGATACTTGTGCGCAATACCGTAAAATATATGGATTTTCGCGGCTGTGAAATTATCGTGCGCGTAAATTCGGTTGACACCGAATATTTTAAAGCAGATATCGACGCGATACTGCCGTATAGGCCCGGCCTTATCTTGCTTCCTAAAACGAGCAGTGCCGAAGATGCGCGTTTTGCCGACGAATATATGGCAAGCGTTGAAAAAAGCCTCGGCATAGCGGAAGGCACGGTCGGACTTATGCCGCTTATTGAAACGGCTCTTGGAGTTGAAAATTCCTTTGCTATCGCGACGTGCACGAAAAGAGTAAAGGCGTTGTTTTTGGGTGCGGAGGATCTTACCGCCGATTTACAGTGTAAGCGCACGAAAGAGGGCAGAGAGATAGAATATGCAAGAACGCGCCTTGTCGTTGCTGCACGCGCCGCAGGCATTGATGTTTACGATACGCCTTTTACCGACGTAAACGACGACGAGGGTGCGCTCTCTGACGCAGAGCTTTCAAAGGCTTTGGGATTTTCGGGTAAGGCGGCTATTTCGCCCCGCCACGTCGAAGCCATAAACACGGTCTTCAGCCCGACGAAAGCGGAGATAGACTACGCTTACGAAGTCGTAGACGCCATAAAGCTTGCCAAGGAGCAGGGAAAGGGTGCGATATCGCTTCGCGGAAAGATGATAGATGCTCCCATAGTCGCAAGAGCAGAGCGTACTATAGCTATGGCAAATGAACTCGGAATGGAAAAGAGGTGCGAAAATGAATAAGCTTGTTTCTTCGATTCGCGAGGCTATATCGCTTTGCGGACTTGAAAGCGGTATGACGGTATCGTTCCATCACCATTTGAGAAACGGCGACTTCGTTTTAAATATGGTAATGCGCGAGATCGCGGATATGGGATATCGCAACATAAGCGTTAACGCGAGCTCGCTTTTCGACACGCACGCGCCGCTTATTGAGCACATCAAAAACGGCGTAGTTACGGACGTTGCCGCCGATTATATTTCGGCGTATCTCGGCAGAGCGTTTTCCGAGGGCGTGCTCAAAAACCCCGTAAAGTTCAGAACGCACGGCGGAAGACCTGCGGATATAGCAAAGGGTGTGACGCCTATCGACGTTGCGTTTATCGCCGCTCCGAGCGCAGACCCAATGGGAAACTGCTCTGGAAAATACGGCAGATCCGCTTGCGGAAGCCTCGGATATGCGTTTGCGGACGCTATGTTTGCAAAAAAAGTCGTCGTCATAACGGACAATCTCGTTTCGTATCCGATGAAAGATTTTTCAATTTCCGAAAATTACGTTGACTACGTAGTTGAAGTAGACGCTATAGGCGATCCCAAGGGCATCGTTTCGGGTACGACGAAGATAACGCGCGATCCGGTCGGACTTATTATGGCACATCACGCCGCTAAAGTTATAGAAGCGTCGGGATATTTGAAGGACGGATTTTCATTCCAAACGGGTGCGGGCGGTGCATCTCTTGCCGCCGCAAGAGACTTAAAGGATATTATGCTTAAAAAGGGCATCGTCGGAAGCTACGGGCTCGGCGGCATAACGGGATATATGGTCGATATGTTAAGAGAGGGCTGTTTTGAAAAGCTCCTTGACGTTCAGTGCTTCGACCTTGCGGCAGTTGAGTCTATCCGCACAGACCCAAGGCATATCGAGATATCGGCTATGCAGTACGCTTCTCCGACCGCTAAAAGCGCGGCGGTAGACAGCCTTGACGTCGTTATATTGGGCGCTACCGAAATCGACACCGATTTTAACGTTAACGTTCACACGGATTCAAACGGATATATTATGGGCGGAAGCGGCGGACACAGCGATACTGCGGCGGGCTCAAAGCTTTCAATGATAATCGCGCCGATGTTCCGCGCAAGGCTTCCCATCGTTACGGATAAGGTATCTTGCATATCGACACCGGGACGCGATATCGACGTTCTTGTTACGCAGGGTGGAATCGCCGTAAATCCCAAAAACGACGAGCTTAAGTACCGCCTCAAAGACGCGGGACTTCCCGTTGTGGATATATTTGAGTTAAAAGAAAAGACCGAGAGGATAACGGGCGCTCCCCGTGCCGTAAAGAAAGGCGACAAGGTCGTTGCAGAGGTTATAAGCCGTGACGGCGCTTTGCTTGACCGAATTTACAACGTTCCCGAGAACAGATAGGAGAAACGAGATGAGACAGATAGAAGCAAGTCTTATTACAGATACCGTAAGAAGACTTTGCATAGAGGCAAATTGCCATTTGACAAACGATGTGAAAGAGCGCATTTGCGCTTGTCACGAAAACGAGACTTGGCCGCAGGCAAAGGAAATACTCGGACACATAATCGAAAACTATAAGATAGCGGACGAGCAAAACCAGCCCGTTTGTCAGGACACGGGAGTAAGCTGCGTATTCCTTAACATCGGTCAGGACGTCCATATTTGCGGAGGCGACCTTACGAAAGCCGTAAACGAAGGCGTAAGACAGGGCTACGAAGAAGGCTATCTTCGCAAAAGCGTAATAAAAGACCCCTTGTTTGACAGAGTAAACACGGGTGACAATACGCCTGCGATGATATACACGGAGATAGTGCCGGGCGACAAGATAGAGGTGACTGTTGCGCCCAAGGGCTTCGGAAGCGAAAACGTAAGCAAACTCACGATGCTTCGCCCTTCGGACGGACTTGAAGGCGTGAAGAACTTTGTTTGCAAGGTCGTTGAAGAAGCAGGCCCCAATCCTTGCCCGCCCATTATAGTCGGAGTCGGCGTAGGCGGCACCTTCGATAAGGCGGCTTTACTTGCCAAAAAGGCGCTCCTTCGTCCTCTTGACAAGAGAAACGACGACGAGTTTTACGCATCTCTTGAAGAGGAACTTTTGGAGAGGATAAACTCACTCGGCATAGGCCCTCAAGGCTTTGGCGGAAAAACCACCGCACTTGCCGTTAACATCGAAAAATTCGCAACTCACTTTGCGGGGCTTCCCGTTGCGGTAAATTTAAACTGCCACGTTGCAAGACATAAAACGGAGGTGCTTTAAAATGGCTATAAGTATCAAAGCACCGCTTTCGAGAGAAGATGCAAGAGCGCTCCGTGCGGGCGATTCGCTTCTTATTTCGGGCGTAATTTACACCGCGCGCGACGCCGCCCATAAAAGGCTTTGCGAGCTTGAAGCCGAAGGCAAAGAAATGCCTATAGACTTAAAGGATAATATCATCTATTTCGTAGGCCCGACACCCGCAAAACCGGGGCAAGTCATCGGCTCTGCGGGGCCGACCACCTCGTACAGAATGGACGCCTACAGCCCAACGCTCATAAAAGAGGGGCTTACGGGAATGATAGGAAAGGGTAAGCGCGGTCCTGAAGTCGTCGAAGCCATGAAAAAATACGGCGCGGTTTATCTCGGCGCTATCGGCGGTTGCGGCGCGCTTTTAAGTAAATGTATAAAGAAGGCAGAAGTCGTAGCTTACGAAGACCTCGGCGCAGAGGCGGTCCGCAGACTTGAAGTTGAGGATCTCCCCGCCGTAGTTATTATCGACAGCTTGGGAAACAACCTCTACGAAAGCGGCAGAAAAAGCTATCTTGAACAGAATAAGTAGTAAAACGGAGCGTTCCAAAAACGCTCCGTTAAAATTATACCAAAATCACTTGACAAAATCGTGTCGAAGGAGTAATATTGGTATATAACAATATCAGGAGAGTGTTTTCGTGAGTTTAAATTACAAGATAAATCCCGAGCTTGATATACCGATATACAGACAGCTTGTTGACGCTATTCGCGCCGCAATAAAGAAAGGCGAGCTTACGGCTGGGCAGAGGCTTCCCACCGTACAAGAGATGACGACCGAGCTTTCAGTCGCAAGAGGCACCGTAAAGCGCGCTTACGACGAGCTTGAGATTGCGGGGCTTATTGAAAAAGTTCAGGGCAGAGGCACCTTCGTACGCTATCAACCGCAAAATTCGGGAAGCCGCAAGGAGCAGGCAATGGCGGCTATTGACAGTATGCTCACTTCTCTTGAGGAGATGGGATTTTCCGCCGCAGAGATAAATATTTTTCTCAATTTGAAGCTTCGTGAGAGAAGTAAGGAGGAGTCGCACGTTAAGGTTGCCGTCATCGAATGCAACCCCGAAACTCTTTCGCAGATGTCGGAGCAGCTAAGGCACATAAGCGGAGTTGACCTTTATTCGTATATGCTTGAAAACATAAAGCAATACCCCTACACCGTGGGCGAGGATTTTGACCTTATCGTTACTACCTCGGCGCACGCGGAGCTTCTTGAGGACATTTTGCCCGAAAAAAAGAAGATAGCGCGAGTCGCCCTTCGCCCTTCGCCGATATTTTTGTCGCATATCATAAAGCTTCGCCACAACGAAAATATGGGTATTATAGGCTACAGCCGCCGTTTCGGCGAGCTTATTAAGCGCGCCGCAGACGCCTACACGGAGGAGGTCGGCGTATGCGATCCTCTCGTCCTCGAAAGCGACGGCGATATAAAAGAATACCTGAAGAATAAGGACGTCGTTTTGACACCCAAGCACTACGAGAAATATTTCGGCGCGGAAGGCGCGTCGGAGCTAAAGAAATTCAAGGGAGAGGTCATCGAATGCTTTTACGAGATGGACGAGGGCTCGCTTCTTTACCTTGAAAATAAAATCAAACGCCTTTTAAACGACAAAGCTATATAAATTTTGCCCCTTCTTTGCTTGAAGGGGCAATTTTTACGAAAAAAATTACCGTTTTCCGTTTTTCCTTATTGACAAATGTTATATCACATTGTATTATATAGGAGTAGAACAATTTGTATACACTCCATTTATATTACAACGAGGTGCAATTATGGAAAATCGCAAGAAAAAGGTCTTGGTCATGGGCGTCATCGGTGCTGACGTTCACGCAGTAGGCAACAAGATCTTATACCACGCATTCACGCAGGCGGGCTTTGATGTCGTCAACCTCGGCGTTATGGTAAGCCAAGAGGAATACATCGCCGCCGCTATCGAATCAGATGCAGACGCTATCGTTATCTCATCGCTCTACGGTCAAGGCGAGCTTGACTGCCGTGGAATGAGAGAAAAATGTGACGAAGCGGGACTTAAAGGTATTCCACTTTTGGTAGGCGGGAATATCGTTATAGGAAAGCAGAAATTCGAAGACGTCGAAAAACGCTTTAAGGCGATGGGCTTTGACAGAGCGTTCCCTCCCGGAACGGCTCCCGAAACCACTATCAAAGCGCTCCGTGAAATTCTCGGTGAATAACGTGAAGAACGTTTTGCTTATCGAC
>JAZRTW010000108.1:0-11424 GCA_045652265.1 Eubacteriales bacterium
GATATCGAAAAAACGAAAGCGCATATAGCGGCGTATTTCGAACGCTTTTTGAAGCTTTATAACGGCATAAAGACCTACGTCATAACGCCGCCGTGGCTTTCGGACGCAAAAGAAAACGAAGAGAAGATATCGCTTCTTTTAAGGATTGCCGAAGAGGTGAAAAAAACGGCGCAAAATTACGGTTTTACGGTTATCGACGGTCAGAAGCTTATCCCGCATCATAAAAGATATTTCTCCGACGACGCACACCCGAACAATCTCGGATTCTCGCATCTTGCTCTTAATTTGGCAAAATATTTAAAATAAACGTTTTTATAGCGGAGTGCTGTTTTGAGCACTCCGTTTTTTTACTTTATTCCATATTTTTTTACATAATAATTATATTTTTTTAAATATATCTCTTGTAATAAGTTTCGAATTGTGATACAATTTAGGGTGAAATATAGCGCACTCCGAAAAGGAGCACCGCTGTAATATAAGGAGGAAAAATTTATGCAGAAAAAAATCAGCACGCTTCCCTTCAAGAGCACTCCCGAACAAGACGCGGCTCTTGAGGCAATCATCGCAAAATACAAGGATGATAAGTCAAGCCTCATCACCGTAATGCAAGAGGCGCAAGATGTCTACGGATATCTTCCCGTCGAGGTTCAGACAAAAATAGCGGAAGGTATGGATATTCCCCTTGAAAAAGTGTTCGGCGTATCGACCTTCTATGCACAGTTCTCCCTTTCTCAAAAAGGCGCTCATCACGTAGCTATATGTCTCGGTACGGCTTGCTACGTAAAGGGCTCCGGTAAGCTTATGGAAGAGTTCGAAAAGCAGCTCGGCATCAAGTCGGGTGAGATAAGCGACGACGGACAGTTCAGCCTTGACGCTACACGTTGCATCGGCGCTTGCGGACTTGCTCCCGTTTTGACTGTCGGCGAAGACGTATACGGCAGACTCGATGAGACGATGGTTGCCGGAATTATCGCCAAATATAAGAACGCATGAAAATAAAGGAACTTCAGAAGCTTCTCTCTGCAGAGCTTTTATGCGGAGACGAATCTCTTGAAAACGACGTGTTTTCTGCTTGCTGCAGTGATATGATGAGCGACGTTCTTGCGTACGTTAAGGATCAAGGCGTGCTTTTGACGGGACTTGTGAATTCACAGGTCGTACGCACTGCAAATATGATGGATATGGTATGCATCGTATTCGTCAGAAATAAGCTCCCTTCCGACGAGATGATTTCCTTGGCAAAGGAAAGCGGTATCGTACTTATGAAAACTGCTTTAAGAGCTTACGAGGCGTGCGGTATTCTTTATAATGCCGGTCTCGGAAACGATAAGTGCCATGCCTGAACCCATTAAATTTCATTTCGACGTGTACGGCGGAGACTTTTCCGCGGCGGGCGGAGCTTCCGTCGTGGTAAAGAAAAAGCTTCGTCAGCTCGGATTTTCCCCGGATATAATCCGCAAGGTATCAGTTGCGATGTATGAAGGCGAAATCAATATGGTCATACACGCAAACGGCGGTACTGCGGACGTAGAGGTAAGAGATGACTGTATCATAATCGTCCTCGCCGACAAAGGCCCCGGAATCCCCAACGTAGAGCTTGCTTTTACGGAGGGATATTCAACCGCAAGAGACGATATACGTGCTCTCGGATTCGGTGCCGGAATGGGACTTCCGAATATGAAGAAATACACCGACGAAATGACCATTGATACAAAGATAGGCGTCGGAACGACGATCACGATGAAAGTTAATCTGTAAAAAATACGTCAAGTGGAGGTATGTCTATGAGTGTGAAAAAACAGCACTCCGTCCGACTCGATTCGGACAAATGCAAGGGATGTACCACCTGCCTTAAAAGATGTCCGACGGAGGCAATACGTATCCGCGAGGGGAAGGCGTTTATCAACCCCGACAAATGTATTGACTGCGGCGAGTGCATAAAGCTTTGTCCTTATCAGGCAAAAAAGGCAACTCACGACGACATCTCGGCGCTTTCCGACTTTAAGTACAAGGTGGCGCTCCCCGCCCCTTCCTTATACGGTCAATTCAACAATCTCGACAATATCGGCTATATCATAAAAGGACTGCGCGATATAGGCTTTGACGACGTTTTTGAAGTCGCCTGCGCCGCAGAGCTCGTGACGGCGTATACGAGAATGTATATCACCCGTTACAACGTGAAAAAGCCGGTAATCAGCTCCGCTTGCCCCACGATTTTGAGGCTTATCAGCACGAACTACCCCTTCCTTTGCGATAACATAATGCCGCTTTTGCCACCGGTTGACATAGCTGCAATACTCGCAAGAGAAAAGGCTAAAAAAGAGCATCCCGAGCTTTCGGACGACGATATAGGAATTGTTTTTATATCGCCATGTCCCGCGAAGGTGAGTTACATAAAGAGCAAAGAAAAGCCTCTTATCGACGCCGTCTTATCCGTGAAGGACGTATATTTCAAATTGCTTGACAAGATGAAAATGGGAACCGAGCCCGAGGAAACGACAGATTCGGGACTTATAGGCATCGGTTGGGCTTCCACGGGCGGAGAGTCATCCGCGGTATTCAACGAAAGATACCTCGCGGCAGACGGAATAGAAAACTGTATAAGGGTCTTGGAGCAGATAGACAACGAGGACATAAAAGACCTCGACTTTGTCGAGCTTAACGCCTGCAACGGCGGATGTGTCGGCGGTGCTATGACCATTGCAAACCCCTTCATTGCACAAACGAGGCTTAAGAGCCTTAAGCGCTATTTGCCCGTTTCGGCAAACAGACCTACGGGAAACATAATTCCCGACAAAATTTTTAATCACGATACCATTGAATATACTCCGAGCAATCTTCTTTCCAACGACAGAGAAACGGCGAGGAGAATGATGGGAGATATCGAAAAGATATCCGAAAATCTTCCCGGTATAGACTGCGGCTCCTGCGGTGCCCCGACCTGTATGGCATTTGCCGAAGATATCGTCAAAGGCGAGACTTGCGCCGACGAATGTACGGTGCTTATGAAAGCCCTTTTCCACGAATATCTCAAGGAGCACGACAAGAGTATAAACGGCGACGATATCCTAAAGGACGGCGGAGGTGTCAAGTAATGAAGCTTTCGGAGATTACGCAAAAGCTTTCTTTGAAGGAGATTACCCCTTTCCCTGAAGATATATGCCCCACGGGCGTATATGCGGGCGACCTTTTAAGCCGTGCTATGAGCCACGTTGGCGAAGGAAATCTTTGGATAACGATAATGTCCAACGCAAACGTAGTCGCGGTGGCAAGTCTTACCGAAGCGTCCCTCGTTATTTTGGCGGAAGGCGTAGAGCTTATTCCCGAAGCGAAGACAGCGGCAGAAGAGCAAAATATCGGAGTTTACTCCTCGGAAGATACCGTGTACGAGATTTGCAAAAAACTCGGAGAGCTTCTTTGATATGGGAAAGTATTACCTCGACCTGCACATACATTCCTGCCTCTCCCCTTGCAGTGACGATGATATGACACCCGCGAATATAGCGGGAATGGCGTCCATAAACGGACTTACGCTCGTGGCGCTTACAGACCACAACTCCACGAAAAATTGTCCTGCCTTCTTTAAGCAGGCAAAACGCCTTGGGATAGTTCCCGTAGCGGGAATGGAGCTTACCACTTCCGAAGATATACACGCCGTATGTCTTTTTAAGACTTTAGAGGGAGCGATGGAGTTCGGTCAATTTATTGAAACAAGGCGTGCGAAGATACCAAACGATGCAACCGTTTTCGGTAATCAGTTTATTATGGACGAAAACGACGAAGTCGGCGGCGTAGAGGAAAATATCCTCTGGAACGCCTCGGATCTTTCCTTGGAAGACGCTTTTTACGAAGTCAAAAAGTACGGCGGCGTATGCTATCCCGCGCACATAGACAGGACTTCAAACGGAGCGGTGGCAATACTCGGAAGCTTTCCCGAAGAGCCTAAATTCACTTCCTACGAGCTTAACTCGGCAGAGAAAATGCAAGAATATCAAAATAGGTTTCCGATATTGAAAACACTGCAAGCTGTCGCATCGTCCGACGCGCATCATCTGTGGGATATAAGTGAAGGCGGCTTCCCATTGGAGCTCGACGACGAGCCGTATTCATCGCAGAAGGTAAGAGACAGCCTTATAACGCTTCTCGGAGGATAACGTCTTGGAAGAATTTTCTCTCTACGTATTGGATATCACTATGAATTCCGTAAGGGCGGGAGCAAATAACATTGATATCGCCCTAAAGCAAGACGACGAGTTTCTTTACGTCACGATAAAGGACGACGGTTGCGGAATGACGAAGGAGCAAGTCAAAAAGCTTGAAGATCCCTTTTTCACGACCCGCAAAACGAGAAAAGTCGGTCTTGGTATCCCATTCTTTACACAGCTTGCCGAAATGACAGACGGATACGTCAAAATAGCTTCAAAGCACGAAAGCGAATATGAAGACCACGGAACTGTGATTGAAGGTAAGTTTGGATATAAACATATCGACTTTATACCGCTTGGTGATATGCCCGAGACGGTAGTGACGCTTATACAAGGCTCGCCTGACGTAGATTTCACCTTCACCCACACTTACGGTGGTAAAAAGGTGTCTTTGGCAACCTCCGAGCTTCGTGAAATTTTGGGTGACGAAATATCTCTTGCAAGTGTCGAGATACTTAACTGGATCTCGGAAAATCTATACGAGCAATATAAAGAGCTAAACAATTAAAAAACAATATATTAACATAATCAGAAAGGAAGCACACAATGAAATCACTTGAAGAACTTATGGCCATCAAAGCCAAAATGCAGGACAAGGTTTCTTTGCGTACGTCAAACGGAAACATCCGTGTCGTAGTAGGAATGGCAACTTGCGGAATCGCCGCAGGTGCACGTCCTGTTCTCTCCGCCTTCGTTGAGGGCGTAAATGCGGAAGGCCTCGTAGATGAGGTTACCGTAACTCAAACAGGCTGCATCGGTATCTGCCAGTATGAGCCCGTAGTTGAGGTTTACGAAAAGGATAAGGAAAAGGTAACCTACGTTAAAATGACTGCCGAAAAGGCAAAAGAAGTTATACAAAAGCACATCAAGGGTGGCAATCCCGTAAGCGAATACACCATTGGTGCCGCAAAAATCTAAATAAACAGGAGGAACAGAACGCATGATTCGTTCACACGTACTTATCTGCGGCGGTACCGGATGTACTTCTTCCGGCAGTGTTGCACTTGGAGAAAAGCTGGCAAACGAGCTCGTTGCCAAAGGCTTGGAAAATGAGATTAAAATTGTAAAAACGGGTTGCTTCGGTCTTTGCTCTCTCGGCCCCATTATGATCGTTTACCCCGAAGGCACCTTCTACAGCAGAGTCACCGTTGAAGATATCCCCGAAATCGTAGAAGAACATCTTCTCAAAGGTCGTATCGTTGAGCGCCTTGTTTACAATGACGCTGAAGCACAGGCAAAAGCTGACGAGGCTTTCGCTACCTCGCTTAATGAAACCGCATTCTACAAAAAGCAGAAGAGAGTTTCTCTCCGCAACTGCGGTGTAATCAACCCCGAAAGCATTGATGAATACATAGCAATGGACGGTTACTTTGCACTTGCAAAGTGCCTTAAAGAGATGACTCCCGATGACGTTATTCAAACAATCTCCGACTCCGGACTTCGCGGCAGAGGCGGCGGCGGATTCCCCACCGGTAGAAAGTGGAGCTTCGCCAAGGCTTCCGTAGGCGAAAAGAAATACGTCGTATGTAACGCGGACGAGGGCGACCCCGGTGCATTTATGGACCGTAGCGTTCTCGAGGGCGACCCCCACTGCATCATCGAAGCTATGGCTATCGCAGGCTACGCTATCGGTGCTGACGAAGGTTACGTATACGTTCGTGCAGAGTATCCCATCGCCGTTACACGTTTGAAACTCGCTATTATGCAGGCAGAGGAATACGGCCTTTTAGGCGACGATATCCTCGGCACAGGATTTAACTTCCATCTTAAAGTCCGTCTTGGTGCAGGCGCATTCGTTTGCGGCGAAGAGACAGCTCTTATGACCTCTATCGAGGGTAACAGAGGCGAGCCTCGTCCCCGTCCTCCCTTCCCTGCAGTTAAGGGTCTCTTTGCAAAGCCCACCGTTGAAAACAACGTTGAGACCTTTGCAAACGTACCCCAGATCATCTTGAACGGTCCTGATTGGTTTAAGTCTATGGGTACGGAAACTTCCACGGGTACGAAAGTATTCGCTCTCGGCGGTAAGATTAAGAACACGGGCCTTGTTGAGATCCCCATGGGACTTACTCTTCGCGAGATAATCGAAGAGATCGGCGGCGGTTGCCCCAACGGCAAAGCCTTTAAGGCTGTTCAAACAGGTGGTCCCTCCGGCGGTTGTATCCCTGCAAACCTTCTCGATACGAAGGTTGACTTCGATAACCTCACAGCTCTCGGCTGTATGATGGGATCGGGCGGTATGATCGTAATGGACGAGGATAACTGTATGGTCGATATGGCTAAATTCTTCCTCGAATTTACCGTTGACGAATCCTGCGGTAAGTGCACACCCTGCCGTATCGGTCTTAAGAGACTTCTTGAGATGCTCGAAAAGATCACAAGCGGAAACGGCGAGCTCAAGGACATCGACGAGCTCGAAGAAATGTGCGAATACATTAAGGCTAACTCCCTCTGCGGACTCGGACAGACAGCTCCCAACCCCGTACTTGCAACGCTCAAGTTCTTCCGTGACGAGTACGTTGCTCACGTCGTTGACAAGAAGTGCCCCGCAGGCGTATGTAAGGGACTTCTCACTTACGTTATCGACCCCGTGCTTTGCAAGGGTTGTACGAAGTGTGCACGTCAGTGCCCCGTTGGTGCTATCAGCGGCACGGTTAAGAATCCTCACGTAATCGACACCAAGAAGTGCATTAAGTGCGGTGCTTGCGAACCCAGCTGCCCGTTCAAAGCTATATCTAAGAAATAAGAAAGGAGTACGCTATAATGGAAATGGTAAATGTAATTGTAGACGGCATATCGGTCAGCGTACCCGCAGGATCTACCATCCTTGAGGCTGCCCGCGTGGCAGGCGTGGAAATCCCCACCCTCTGCTACATGAAAGAAAAGAACGAGATCGGTGCTTGCCGTATCTGCGTTGTTGAAGCAACTAAAACAAGAGGTCTTGTTACCGCTTGTGTATATCCCGTAGTTGACGGAATGGAGATCAAGACGAATACTCCCAAGATCCAGAAGGCTCGTAAGACGACTCTTGAGCTTATCCTCTCAAACCACGATATGAGATGTCTTTCCTGCCCCCGTTCCACAAACTGTGAGCTTCAGAAGCTCTGCTATGAGTACGGTGTTGACGCTTCTCACTTCCAAGGCGAAAAGACAGTTCACCCCATCGACTACTCTGCACCCCATCTCGTAAGAGATAACAACAAATGTATCCTCTGCCGCCGTTGCGTAGCAGTATGTAACGAGCAGTTCGTATCCGTAATCGGTGCTAACAACAGAGGTATTGATACCACTATCGGCTCTCCCTTCCATATCAACCTCAACAGCACTCCCTGCATTTCCTGCGGTCAGTGTACTGCGGTTTGCCCCACGGCAGCTCTTATGGAAAAGGACGACACGGATAAGATCTACGAAGCACTTTCCGATCCCACAAAGCACGTAGTTGTTCAGACGGCTCCTTCCGTTCGCGCAACGCTCGGCGAATGCTTCGATATGCCTATCGGAACAAACGTAGAGGGCAAGATGGTATCCGCTCTCAAGAGACTTGGCTTTGCAAAGGTATTCGATACCGACTTTGCTGCTGACGTTACTATCGTAGAGGAAGCAACAGAGCTCGTACAGAGAGTACAGAACAAGGGCGTTCTTCCTATGATCACCTCTTGCTCACCCGGTTGGGTTAAGTTTGCGGAATTCTATTATCCCGAGCTTCTCCCCCACCTCTCCACCTGCAAGTCTCCTCAACAGATGGCGGGCGCTATCTTCAAGACCTACTATGCTGAAAAAGCAGGCATCGATCCCAAGGATATCGTTTCCGTATCCGTAATGCCCTGCACGGCAAAGAAATTTGAGATAGGCAGAGACGACCAGAGTGCCGCAGGCGTTCCCGACGTTGATATCGCTATTACCACCAGAGAGCTCGGCAGAATGATCAAGCGCGCAGGTATCAAGTTCACAGAGCTTCCCGATGCAGAGTTTGACTCTCCCTTGGGCGAAGATACGGGTGCTGCAGTTATCTTCGGTGCTACGGGCGGTGTTATGGAAGCGGCGCTTCGTACCGCAAATGACTGGCTCACAGGTAAGGACAACACCGAGATAGAATTCAAGGAAGTCAGAGGCACGGCAGGCCTTAAGGAAGCAAGCTACAATATTGCAGGTCTTGACGTTAAGGTTGCAGTTGCAAGCGGTACTGCCGCTGCAAACGAGGTTATGAAGAAGATCGCTTCCGGCGAAGCTGACTGGACCTTCGTTGAAATTATGGGTTGCCCCGGCGGTTGCGTAAACGGCGGCGGTCAGCCTATCCAGCCTCAATACGTTCGTGATACCGTTGATCACAAGGCTGTAAGAGCAAAGGCTCTCTACGATCAGGATCAAGCTATGACGCTTAGAAAGAGCCACGAGTCCCCCGTTGTTAAGAAGCTCTACAGCGAGTACTACGACGGCTTCGGCGGCCACAAGGCTCACCACGATTTGCACACAAGCTATGTTGCAAGAAAGAAGTTTGAGGATAGATAAACTACCCTAAAAAACGGGAGGCGGCAAAAACCGTCTCCCGTTTTGAATAATATATATTAAAAGGAAGAAACTATGCTCATCGTTAGACCTGTAAAAGATAAAGTTTTTCAAGAAGAGCTCTGTGGGCTTGCGCGTACCCCTTACGACGCCGCGGCGTTTGCGTATTTTGCGGCGAATACCGAAGACCTCGGAGAAACTTACACAAGCTACATCGGGCTCGTGCAATTCGATATAGATGAAAAGGGTGCAAGGCTCGTTTCGGTAGATATGATGCCCGACGTCGACGATATGGAAGCGATGATTATAATGGGCAGAAGTCTTATGTGCTTCTTATACCGCGATCTTCACTTAAAAACGCTTCGTGCTTCCGATAAAGTTGACGGTAAATACTGCAAAGCATTCGGACTTCAAGAAAAGGACGGCGCATACAGTATTGATTTGGAGGATTTCTACGCTTCTCCGTGCAAATATAATGGTTTGGCATAATTTGGTATAATTTGTCATTTTTCTGTTGACAAAGCTCGAATTTTGGGGTACAATGGTCTCACTCACCTTATGTATACACGGAGGAAAGAAATGAGAACGACGGGAATTGTTCGCAGAATTGATGCGCTCGGCAGAATCGTTATACCGAAAGAACTTCGCGAAAGTTTGGATATTGACGAAGCGCCTATTGAGATATTTGTAGATGCAGATTCTATAGTGCTTAAAAAATATCAGCAAAAGTGCTTGTTCTGCGGCTCTGATGAGACTTTGTACGATTATAAAGAAAAGCTTATCTGTAAAACTTGCCTTGAAGAATTGAAAAGTAGATAAAAAGCGTTGTGTCGAATGGACACAACGCTTTTTTAAGAAATAGGCATTAGGAATAGGCGCGCTACCGCGCGGTTTTTGGGTATAAAAAAACGGATGACCGAAGTCATCCGATTTTTTTATGTTAGCATAAATTACTTTGTTGCTTTTCTCTTCTTGGAGTATACTGCCGTAGCAACTAAGCCAAGAGCAGCAACTGCGAGAACTGCAATCCAAAGAACCGTAAGTCCGTTGTCGTCCGTACCGGAACCTGTGGGCTTACCGATAAAGAGCACAGGGAGGAAATCAGCTCCGTACTGCTCCAAGAAATCTGCTGTTTCTTCGTTAATTGTAATGGTAACAGTGCCGTCGCCATTGTCTACATAGTCGATCATATCAGCATCGCCTTCAGCGGGCCAGATGGGCTTAACGTCCGTGAATTTGCCGCCGGGAATCTTAACAGTGATTTTCATTCCTTCAACAAAGCCTGCAGTAGCTTCTGCTACGTTAATGTAATAGAACTTGTAATCAACTACCTTATAGCCTTCGAATTCTTCACCAAATACATCACCAATATCTTCATCCTTTACGCCTTCGGTCAAATCTTCAGCACTGATTTCGAAGTTTTCGCCGAGTACGCCGTCGGGAGCGGTAAGAGTAGCGCCGTCGCCTTCGATCTCTTCTACAGCTTCACCCTTAACGTCTTCAAGATCGTTTTCGCAACCGTTTAAACAAATTGCTGTATCGGTCTCGTAATCATATACGTAGCGGTGAGCATCTTCATCGGGTTCGCCTACTTCAAATGTTACAGCATTTTCCCAATCAATGTATCCGCATATGCAGGATTTAGCATAAATGTCGCCATGCATGCAGTTAGCGGACTCAACGATGGTCCACTCGTCTTTAATCTCCTGATCGAAAACGTGAGTGCCGACATCGGTCTTTTCGCCACAACCGTACATGCACTCTCTGCTATGGCCTTCTTCATCCCAATCGTACATATCGGAGAAGTCGTGATCTGCTTCTCTGGTGTATTCGCAGTGCATGCACTCAGTGGAGCACTCATACTCAAACTCGTGAGCGGTCTTGTCGATCTGTTCGCCGCAAGCGCACTCGCCCCAGTGACCGTCATCATCGTATTTTACATCGCCAACGGGCTGGTGATCAGCTGCTTCTCTTACGTATCCGCAGTCGTTGCACTCAGCGTCGGAGTCGTAATCGTAAACGTGCTCTGCTTCACTGTCCTTCTCGCCGCACTCGCACTCGAACCAGTGCTTTTCGTCGTCTTTCTCGTATGTTTCGCTAAAGTCGTGCTCTGCGCCGGTTCTTACATAACCGCAAATGTCGCAAGTTTCGTCGCAAGCAAGCTCAAATTCATGCTCTGCCTCGTCCTTTTTCTCGTCACATCCTGCGCAAGCGTAGTAGTGACCTTCTGCGTCAGTCTTCGTAAGCTCTTCATCCCAGTCGTGAGCAACAGTGATAACGCCTGCCGTTTCGGTTACGTTAGCGTCCTTCTCAGCGGTCTGGTCAACATAGAACTTAAAGTTAACAGCGTTATCACCACAAGCTGCGGTTTCTTCAACCTTCACCTTAAGGCTAACAACTGCGCCATTAGTGTCCATCTCGCCCAATGTCATCCAAGCGCCCTGAAGGTTACCAACCTGAACGTCACCGGGGGAAGGAAGCCATTCACCTGAAAGTAAAGTGATACCTTCGGGAAGCGAAAGCTCAAAAACCATATACTTTACTTTGGGAGCATCTGCAAGCGTAATGGTAAGATCTACCTCATCGCCGCGCTCTGCAGTTGCGCTCGACATTGTTGCGGTTACGTCTGCTGCCGATACGTAAACGGTGCAAGTCGCAACAAGAAGAAGTGCTACTAAAAATGCTGCAATTCTTTTCATTTTGTTTTCTCCTTTAA
>JAZRTW010000109.1:0-14099 GCA_045652265.1 Eubacteriales bacterium
ATGGCACTTATAAAATGCGAAGGCGTCGAGCTTTCTTACGAAAATAACAAGGTGATACAAAACCTTTCTTTTGAACTTTGCAAAGGAGATTATCTTTGCATAGTCGGCGAAAACGGTTCGGGAAAGAGCACGCTTATAAAAGCGCTTTTGGGGCTTAAAGCCGTAACGGACGGACGGATAGTATACGGTGGCGGCTTAAAGAAAAACGAGATAGGCTACCTTCCGCAGCAGACGGGAGCGCAAAAGGATTTCCCTGCGTCCGTGTACGAGGTGGTGCTGTCGGGCTGTCTTAATAAAATGGGAATTCGACCGTTTTACCGTAAAAAAGAGAAAAAGCTCGCGATGGAAAATATGGCACGCCTTGGCATTGAAAATCTCAAAAACAAGTGTTACAGAGAGCTTTCGGGCGGTCAACAGCAGAGAGTACTTCTTGCAAGGGCTCTGTGTGCGACGAAAAAGCTTATTCTGCTCGACGAGCCTACGGCGAGCCTTGACCCCGTCGTATCCGTTGAGCTTCACCGTCTTATCAAAGAGATAAACAGAGAGGGCATAACCGTTATAATGGTGTCGCACGATATTCACGGCGCCCTCCACAACGCAAGTCACATATTACATCTTCACAAAGATTTCACTTTCTTCGGCGAAACGGAAAGATATGCGGAATGCGAGCACTGCAAGCGCTTTGTCGGCGAGTCCGAAAGCGGCTGCAGCTGCGGATTGTGAGGCCTTTATGGAAATACTTAAGCTTATGTTTTCGTATGATTTTATAAGGTACGCCCTTATAGTCGGAACGATGGTCGCGCTTTGCTCAAGCCTTCTCGGTACGAGCCTCGTGCTTCGCCGCTTTTCGATGATAGGCGACGGACTTTCGCACGTTGCCTTCGGCGCTATGGCAATTTCCGCCGCTTTGGGAGCACAGCCCACGTACGTTGCCTTGCCTATCGTTATAGTCGCCGCGTTCATTCTTTTGCAGGTCAGCGAAAGAGGACTTTTATCGGGGGACAGCGCCATCGCGCTCATCTCCACGTCGGCTCTTGCGCTCGGCGTATTTATCACGTCCGTTACGGGCTCTAATTTCGACCTTACGAGCTATCTGTTCGGAAGTATCCTCGCAATAAGTAAAAACGACGTTTGGTTTTCCGTGGTGCTTTGTCTTGTGGTGCTTACGCTTTTTATGTTTGCATACAACAAGATATTCGCCATAACCTTCGACGAGAGCTTTTCAAAGGCGACGGGCGTTCGCACCTCACTATACAATATGCTTATCGCGGTGCTTACGGCGGTAACTGTCGTTTTAGGTATGCGCCTTATGGGAGCGATGCTCATTTCGAGCTTCATTATTTTCCCCGCTTTAAGCTCTATGCGTGTTTGCAAGCGATTCAAAAGCGTAGTTGTGCTTTCTGCGGCGCTGTCGGTCGTAAGCGTTATAGCGGGTATCGTAATTTCCTGCGTTTTCGACAATATACCTACGGGCGCGGTGATAGTATTGATAAATCTTTTGTTTTTCGGCGTTATGTTTTTGTGCGGAAAGATAAAGAGCAAATAACTTACGCCCCTTTAAAAAACTTGACAATCATAGCAGCCTATGCTAAAATATGCACGCAAGGTGCCTTGTTAAACGGTCGCGCGTCATAGAGATATGCGTGAGGAAAGTCCGGGCTTCACAGGGCAGGATAACTGATAACATCAGCCGAGGGTAACCTTAGGGAAAGTGCAACAGAAATAGACCGCCGCCCTTTTGCGGTAAGGATGGAAAGGCGAGGTAAGAGCTCACCTGCACACTGGCGACTTTGTGCGATATGTAAACCCTATCCGAAGCAACACCGAATATGCAAGCTACGGTTTGCCCGACCGCTTGTCAAGGTGGCACCGAGCGCGTTGGCAACAACGCGCCAAGATAGATGACCGTTCACGACAGAACCCGGCTTACAGATAAGACACCTTGCATTAAATTTAAAAATAAAAAAACGGCAGAAAATTTTCTGCCGTTTTTTTCTATTCATTTTTATTAGATTTCAAACTGCTTGTTTAGGATTTCAAGAAGGGAGTTGAGATTCGTTTCGTTTGAGAATTTATTATTCATATCGGTGATCTCATCCCACATATTCCAGATCTTAATGAAGTCTGCCTTGATGAGCTTCTTAACGTTTGCGCAGTACGCATCTTCGCTCATAGCGCCCTTTGCGTAGGAGTTATAGTAGCCGAGGATCTTCGTTGTGTAACCCTTAACTACTGCCGCGTCTTCGCTGATGCCTGCGAGCATATTGCTTATTACAGATGCTTTGTCAGCGTCTTCGTTTTCTTCGATATTGGCGGCGATTCTCATTGCAAATCTGTCAATAGAAGAATCGGGAGTTGCCGTCGAGATATCCGTCCAGTATTCTGCGAGTATCTCTTCGATACGATTCATCGTATCTTCGATATGCGTTGTAGCACATACAAGACCCGTGATGATCTCAACAACTCTGCCGTCATCGTTCTGTATCATCTGGCGTATGGGAGCTACCGCATAGTACGTAGCCACGCCCGTTGCTTCGTCGGTCAAGAGCTTGGTTGCAAGCTCGTCGCTTTCTGACGTACTTGCCGTCTTCATAAGTTCGAGAAGGTCTGCGGGCAAGGTGTTTGCTTTGACTACGGAGTTGAATTCAGTCTCAATATCGTACTTGCTCTTCGTTGTGGAGCCTACGTAGAATCCGTCTTCTTCCTCGATGTAGGGAGATACAAAAAATACGCTTCCGTTGATTGCGTTGCTTATGCAATAGCTTTCAAGGATCTTGGTATACGCAGCCGAAGCATCGTCGGGCGTATAGCTTCCCCTGATGAAATCTTTAAATTTCCACTGCACCGTTGCGTCGTCGGGGTTGCTTACGTTATTTACGTCATTTGCAAGGGTCTTGACGTTGTTGTTTACCTTGTCAATGGTGTATTCTTGAATGTATTCGTTGCTGAACTCAAATTTCTGACCGTAGAGTGCCGATACGACTGCGTTCTGGTTTCTTTCGATGGCAACTTCGAAAATATCGCTTTCTTCATCTTCCATAGGATATCCTATGAATCTGTTGCCCATATAGCGCTTGTTGATGGAGTAAGTGTCGTTTAACATTCTTACCTTGCCGTCAACGAGCTCGTAGTTTACGCCCTCGATACCGTAAGCGAAGAGAGTCTGAAGCTCCTTATCGGTAGTGAGAAGCTCAAGGAAGCTCAAAGCTCTGCTTTCGTAAGTGGTTTCGCTGTATACTCCGTAGTAGGAGAAATTGCAGTTTTCGTCGGTGATTCTGGGTGCGGAGTACGTAAGTACCGTGTAGCCCTGTGCTTCAAGGTCTTTCTTCGTGTACTCGTCGCCCTTTACGAACTTGACTGCCCATCTTGCATCGTCTGCGATCTGTGCATCGACTGCGGGAAGGAGTCCTGCATTTCTGTATGTCAAAATGCTGTTGAAGTGAGCTTGGATTCCGTTATTTGAGAAGAGGTTGCTTATCTTTATCTCGATGTCTTCGTCGTCATCGGGATTATATACGCCGATGGGATTGGTGATGTCCGTGATGAAATCGGAGCCCTGAACGAACTCGGGAGTATTTACCATCGGTATAACGTCCGCTTCGTTTGCCTTTACTGCTTCAAGGAAGCTGCGTAAGGAAACAAGGCTGTTGACCTTTGTGAGATCTTCTTCCGCATACTTCTCGTAAAGTTCCGTATCAAATACTGCGTACTGAGACTCACCTGCGAAAGCGTTGTTTACTACCGCACAGAGAGCACCCTTTACACGTCCCATATCGAGAATGGTGGGGTGAATGTACTTTCCGATCTTCTTGTAGTCAAGGGATACCTGCTCGGAAATGGTCTTGAGAAGGCCGTCTTCTTTGAAGGCCTTGAGCTCGTTGATATCTCTTACGAGAAGAACGTCGATAGCATACTCGGGAATCTCTATCTCGGGTATGTATTCGATACCTGCCGCTTCGGCTTCCGCCTGCATCTGCTCTTCCTTCTTAGCTTTTTCTTCCGCAAGACGCTTTTCTTCGGCTTGCTGTGCAGCTAATTCTTTTCTGTAAGCCTCGTAATCGTCTTCCTTGAGTTTGGCAAGACGCTTTGCTTCTGCACGGGCGTCGGCTTTTTCTTTCTTTTTAGCCTCTTCGACCTTTTCGAGTCCTGCCAATGCTTCGTCAATAGCTTCGAGGTATTTGTCCTCGGTGAAGAGCATAAGCTTGACTTTGGTCTTGAACTCTCTTAAAGTGATCTTGTTTATAGCTTCTTCGACTGCGGTGATCGCGTCGTCGGTGGTGGTTGCTTCCTTTACGCCGTAAACCTTAATGCAAGCATATCCGGAAGTATCGACGAGTCCTTCGTTTACCGACGCGGGATCCGTTTCGGTACATCCCGTCAGTATGCAGGACATAAGCATTACTATTGCGAGTGCAGCCAAAAATAGACGTTTCTTCATAATATGTAATTTCCTCCGATTCTAAAGATAGTCTAACATTCTAAATATACATCAAAAGTCGTGGAATGTCAAGAAATTTCGTGGAGATTGGAAGAAAATTATCAACCTGCACAATAAATCAAGACATATTTCGGCAATTAGTCCAAGTAATCCCTCAAACGCTTGGAGCGACTGGGGTGGCGAAGCTTACGAAGAGCCTTCGCCTCGATCTGTCTTATACGTTCTCTGGTGATGTTGAACTCCTTGCCGACCTCTTCAAGCGTACGCGTTCTGCCGTCCTTGAGTCCGAAGCGAAGCGTCAAGACGTGCTCCTCTCTGGGTGTTAAGGTGTGAAGCACTTCGCAAAGCTGTTCGCGAAGAAGCGTGGAGCTTGCAACCTCTGCGGGTGCGGGAGCGCTCTCGTCGGGGATAAAGTCGCCGAGATGGCTGTCTTCCTCTTCACCGATGGGCGTTTCCAAAGAAACGGGCTCTTGGGCTATCTTGATTATTTCAAGAACCTTGTCCACGGGCATATTCATAACCTTCGAGATCTCCTCGGGGCTTGCTTCGTGTCCGAGCTCCTGAAGAAGCTGTTTTGAAACGCGGAGCACCTTATTTATGGTTTCTACCATGTGAACGGGTATTCTTATCGTTCTTGCCTGGTCTGCTATTGCGCGGGTTATCGCCTGTCGGATCCACCACGTTGCGTAGGTGGAAAATTTATATCCCTTACGGTAGTCGAACTTTTCCACTGCTTTCATAAGTCCCAAGTTACCTTCTTGGATAAGGTCGAGGAAGTAAAGACCTCTGCCGCCGTATTTCTTCGCGATGCTTACGACGAGACGGAGGTTTGCCTCGACGAGAAGATTTTTCGCCTTACCGTCGCCGTTTGCCATTTTTATAGCGTATTCAAGTTCTTTTTCCGTTGACAAAAGAGGTACGTTACCGATCTCTTTAAGGTACATTCTTACGGGGTCGTTTACCGCGATTCCGTCCTGGTCGAGCATCTTATCGACGTCTTCCGAGGCGTTTTCATCGGAAGAAAGGTCGATATCGGGTATCGTGCCCATAGAGTCTGAATCCGTGTCTATATCGAGAATGGTGTCGAAATCGCTGGAGATCTCTATTCCCTCTGCGGCAAGCTGCTCATAGAGCTTTTCCATTGCCTCGGCATCGGCTTCGACGTTTTCAAGTGCCTCGGAGATCTCCGAGTTCGTTACGGAGCCTTTCGTTTTCCCCTTGGCAATTATCTCACTGAAATTGATCTTTTTGTTATCCGCCATTTTATATTCCCTTTCGTGCGTTTTATGTATCATTTCTTTTGGCTATTGCCGCCAAAAATTCTTCATCGCTCATTTCCGAGACGTTTTTCGTTTTTTGCTTTTCTTTCTTTATCGTGTCCGCGAAGTTTTTTATTTCGCCCGCGTCGTTTACCGACAGCTTTTTTCTTGAGTGCATAAGCTCGTATATCCTCGACATTACGGACGTGTCGAAATATTCCGCAAGCAAGCTTACGTCGGCTTGTCCCGCCTCGGAAAGTTCCGAAAGGCGCGAGTAAATGTTTTTATTAAGATCCGTCACGAAATCTTCGGGCTTTATAAGAGATATCGCTTTCGGTATCATTTCGGGGAAAGCACAGAGAAGTCCGATGAGATTATCCTCGGCAGTCACGGCTTTCAGGTTGAGCGCCGCTTGTGGATTTATTCTGTCGCTTATTCTCGAAATATCCTTTATCCTGTCGCTTTCGTATCGCTTTCTGGTTTCCGCTCCGAGCCTTTTTACCGCGTGCTCGACCTCCGAAAGAACGCTTTTTTCGGATACGCCCGCCTTCTCGGCTACCCTAGCGGAGTATACCTCTCTTGCTATCTTTCCGTCTAAAGTCGCAATAAATCTCGCACTTTCTCGCACAAGCCTTATCTTGTCCTCGGGATCGTCGCTTCGATATTTTGCAAATATCTGCGAAAGCCTGTATTCCGAGTGAGAGCCCGAGCCGCTTATGAGGTCCGAAAACGCCCCCGCACCGTATTTTTTTATGAAGTCGTCGGGGTCTTTTTCGCCCTTCATACCCGAGTGGTTTAGTACGGCGACGTTTATTTCGTGCTGATTTAATATCTGTGCGGCTCTTGCCGTTGCAAGAGTTCCCGCCCTGTCCGAATCGTAGCATATAACGATACGCTTGCCGTAGCGTGAAATAAGCTGTCCTTGCTCACCCGTGAGCGCCGTTCCGCAAGAAGCAACAGCTCCCGTAAATCCCGCCTGGTGAAGCGAGATTACGTCCATATAGCCCTCGCACAGCAAAAGTGAGCCTTCGGGCTCGTTTTTCGCGTAGTTTAGCGCGTAAAGGTTAAGCCCTTTTTTGAAGACTGCCGTATCCTTCGTGTTAAGGTATTTCGGCTCGCCGTCTCCGAGTATGCGTCCGCCGAAGGCGATGACTTTACCGCTTATGTCGAAATACGGGAACATTATCCTGTTTCGGAAATAATCGAAGAGCCTTCCCGTTTTTTGACTTCGTCCGGCAAAAAAGCCTTCGAGTATCTCTTCCTCGGTAAATCCCGCTTCGCGCATTGCACCGCAGGTGACGCTCCAGTCGTTTGGAGCAAACCCCAGCCCGAAATGCTTTACCGTGGCAAGCGAGAGCTTTCTTTTATTCAAAAGATAGTCAAGCGCTTCCTTGCCTTCGGGGGAGAAAAGCTTATCTCTGTAAAATTTCGCCGCGAATAAATTTAATTCCAAAAGCCGCTTTTTGACTCTTTGCCTTGCAAGCACGCGCGGGTCGTCCTCTGCCGGTATCGGAAGCGAACATTCGGCGGCAAGCTTTGCGACGGCGTCGGCGTATTCCGCGTTTTCGGTCTTCATAACGAAAGTTATGACGTCGCCGCCCTCCGAGCATCCGAAGCAATAATAGCTTTGAGAGGAGGGGAACACCGTGAACGACGGCGTTTTCTCACTGTGAAAGGGACAGCAGGCAACGTAGTTTGAGCCCGCCCGTTTTAAAGAAAGCTTTTTCCCGATAACGTCTTCGATTCTGCATCGGTCTTTCAGTTCTCTTATGAAATCCGAGGTGAATTTCACTTAATTTCCCCCTTTCAAATAATACTCTCAATAAGTAAATACAACATTTTTCGATGAATGACTTTTATTTTCCGTAATTTTTTTAAAAAAATGCATAGTAAATGCAATTTGGAAAAAAATAATATCAGCCGTCTTAAAAGGCGGCTGATAGGAGTTTGTTATGATATACGCTATAGTTGCTTTCGTTTTCTTTTATTTCGGCTTATTTTTAGGCTGTGCCTTCAGAATAAGCGGCAGGGACAGGGATTAAGGACGGTTTTCCTTATAGTAGTATCCGTTTTTATAGTATTTCTTGCTTTTTTCCATTACGGCGTCGTTTAATATAGAGCCGACGATTTTTGCTTCGATGTTCTTTATGCTTGCTATCGCTTTCGCAAAATCGTCTTTCTCCGTATGGCCCTGTCTTGCGACGAGAACGATACCGTTTATTTTATTTGCTAAAGCAAGGCAGTCCGTTACGAAGTTGATGGGGGGAGTATCGATGAATACGTAGTCGTACTGCGCTGACGCCATTTCCAAGAATTCGTCCATAGCGGGAGCGGAGAGAAGCTCTGAGGGGTTAGGCGGCAGAGGACCTGCGGGAACGAGGTCGAGATTGGGAGCTGCGTTCTTTATAACCGCTTCTTCGAAAGTGCACTGCCCGGAGATGAGCTTTGAAAGGCCTTCCGTGTGAGCTTTCTTGAAAAGTTTTTGTTGCTTGGGTCTTCTCATATCCGCGTCTACGACGAGAACGCGGAAGCCGTTTTGTGCAAAGGCAATGGAGAGATTTGCACACGTTACGGATTTACCTGCGTTTACTTCTGCACCGGAGAAGGCAACGACGTTGCCGTTTTTACCGGTAGTGAAGGTATACATAAGATTCGTTCTGATTATTTTGTACGATTCTACGATAAAGAAATTGTTTTGCGCTGCGCCTTTTGCGTCAGACTCGCCGTTTTTGTTTTTACCCTTCTTTGTGTCGAAGGTCGGAACGGCTCCGAGGAAAGAAGTGGTTATATCGCGTTCGCTCGATATCTTGTTGTTGAGAATCTTGATCGCTACCAAAACGGCAACTGAAAGGAATGCACCGAGGAATGCGCCTACCACCGTGTTTTTAGCAGTGTTGGGAGAGGAATGCGTTTTGGGGACGTTGGGCGCGTCCAGCGGCTTCAACATTCCGAAGAATTTTTCTTCAATAACTTCGGGTGCGATTTCAACGAGAGCCAAGCACACGTCGTATGAAAGCTCGGGATCGGGAGTCGTACTGCTGAATATCATAACGGACGATTTTTGCGAGGTGCTTATGGAAATCGAACCCTTGATCATATTTTTACTTATATTTTTCCAATCGGACAGACGCTCCATAATAAGCTCGGCGGCATAATCGCTTTCCAAAATTTCCGAATAAGCCTCTGCGAGAGCCTTCGCCGCGTCGGTTTGAGTGGTCGTGACCGAATTCGGTATCGGGTCGACCTCCTTATCCAAAGTCGTGAAGCTTGCTATCATCGTCGTACTTGCAGTATACATTTTGGTTATACCGAACGATGAAATAAGCAACGCCGCCACCAAGAACACAAGTGTGGCGGAAATTATCCATTTAAGGTTTTTCAAAAGAAATTTGAATATTTCGTTAAGTGAAATCTCTTTGCTCACGGTCTGCCTCCTCAAAAACGGTGTTGCCGAACGTTAGTAAAAACGTCTAAACACTATGATACATAATAAATATACCACCAATGATAGAGGTTGTCAACCGTTTTATTTAATTTGTCAAATTTTCAAGGATCAATTTCCCGTATTCCTCGGCAACAAGCCTTGCGGAATATTTGGCTTGCTCCAAGGTGTTACCGCAAGAACCCATCTCCCAAAGAAGCATACCCGCAGAGAGCTGTTGGTTAAATCTTCCACTACGGATATTTAAAGGTCTTGTCAAATCGGGATATTCCTTAACGAGCCTTTCCTGAAGCTTTACGGCGAGGGTTAGATTTTTCTCCCAATTATCGTGTTTTAGGCCGTTTCCGTTTGAGCCGATAACGAACATCACCTGCGCCGCCCTTCTTCCGTCTATTTCGGCGACGGGCTGTACTTTGATGCCGTTTGTATGTATTACGGAATCTCTGTGCAGGTCTATCACGTATTTTATTGACGGATAAGTTTCAAGATATTTTTTCGCGCTTTCGTAGCTGTGGCTGTAGGATTCGTTGAACACGTAGACGTCGTGATAGTCGGTCACGTGCAAAACGCCGATGCCCATTCCCTCCAAAACGTCCTTTACCACTTTTCCCACGGCAATTACGTTTTCGTCGTCGTTTCTCGAGCGCGTTTCCGCAACGGCTTTTTTCGGGTTATAGTAGTACGTATCTTCATCAATATACGCTTCCGTCGTGTGCGTGTGCAGTATCAAAACGAGAGGCTCGTTTTTCGTAAGCTTTGCATTTACGGGATATTCTTTATCCGCAAGTGACTCTATATACTGCGCGGAAAGCGACTTTCCGCTGCTGTTTTTGAAGAGAATTTTTTTAACCTCTCCCTGCTTGGATATATTTTCGGCGGATATACCGAAGCACCCTTCCGGTATTTCTGCTTTTTCGTCGTGTGCGGGGTAATTTTGCAATATCTCGTCAAGGCGTTTTCCGTAATCTATGTACGTCGGCGGTTCCACGGCTTCTTCATTTGTATATTCTTCTTCGTTTTTTGCTCCCAAAAGAGCGCCGATGCTTTCCGCGGGCTTTCTCGTAAGAGATGAGACGAAAAAATCTGCGGCGCTTTTTTTGGGCGTATCGAAGGTGACGAAGGCGTAGCTTGTGAGGGCGAAGCTTGCACAAAGGAGAAACTGAAGCATAATATATAAGGTTGCTTTTTTGTCTTTTTGCGCTTTGAATATTTTTCTTTCCATTACAAGATACCTCCCTTTACGGAGATTATATGCTCTCTGGTACAAGCATATGCCTTTTTTAGCTCGTCAGCCTTGCTATTTCACTGTAATCGAGGTCTTTAATGAAGGTTTTGTCTATTGCAAATCCGATAAGCTTTGCAAGGTCTGCGATAATTATCGCGCTGTCCTTGGGCGCTACGAGAAGTCTTCCGTTTTCGCCGAGCTTTTCTCTGACGTTGCCGTCACACGTCAAAGAAAGCATCTTCAAGGCATCGCATACGAGCGCTGATATTTCGACCATCGTGGGTACGCCTATGGAGAAAACGGGCACTCCGAGCGTCTGCTCGTTCAAGGCGGAACGGAAATTTCCGATACCCGAGCCGGGACATATACCTGCGTCGGAAAGTTGCAGCGTGCTTGCAAGACGCGAGAGCTCCCTTGATGAGAGCGCGTCGACTGCTATGACCGCTTCGGGTCTCGTTTTTGCCACCACGCTTTTTATGATGTCGGCGCTTTCGATGCCCGTTTGCGCCATAACTCCGAGCGAAAGCGCGGTAAGCTCTACGCCGCCGAAGCTTTCGAAAAGCTCGCGGTCGAGCTTCTTTAAATGCCCAGTTACGATTAAGCTTTTCGCGGTGAGAGGGCCTAATGCGTCCGCGCTTATATCGGCGTTACCAAGACACGCTACGAGCACCTTTTTGGGAAAGCTCTTTGATTTTTTCGAAATAAGCACGGAAAGCTCCCTTGCAAGTATTTCGCAAAGAAAGTTAAACCTTTCCGTATCGGCGGCACCGAAGCGTGCAAATTCAACGGTAACGTAGTTTCCTGCCGCGCAACCTACGGTTTCTTCGCTTTCTTTTCCTATTCTTATTTTCGTTATCTTACATTCTCCTTCGATGTTTTCCGCAAAATCGACGTCCTCAAGGCTTCTTTTTCTATTCTTTATTACTCCGTCGCGAAGTTCTAATGCAAGGTCGGTACGAATATCCATGGCTTTTCTCCCCGTTAAATGTTTTAATATAGTATTTCCGCGCAAGCTAAATATTATGAAAACACTTGCAAATACGGAAAATAAGTGATAAAATGGTAAAGATATAGTAAAGGAATCCGGAAATAGCCGAAAGGTTATTGACAACAGCGGATAAATCTGCTAAAATACTTCCGAACCTTGAGGGAGTAGTTCCTGCGCTTATAAAAGAGCGCATTTCAGGTCAACATCATGACTTTTTAAAGTCTGGTCTGAATTTTGAGAACGAGACTCATGGGCAGGAAATCTGCCTGTGAGTCTTTTTTAATTTTAATCTTATGAAAAGGAGAACGGAATTGAAACACTATTTGGAAGAAAAGCAAACGGTTCTTGAAGAAGTGAAAAGCTCCGATACGGGCCTTTCGACCGCCGAAGCGGAAAAAAGACTTGCCGCAAACGGAAAGAACAAGCTTGCGGAGGGTAAAAAGGAATCGCTTATAGTTCGCTTCTTTAAGCAGCTTGCGGAGCCTATGACGATCATTCTTCTCGTTGCCGCCGCAATAAGCGCAGGCGTTGAGATTTATGAGGGTATAGAGGCGGGACATTTCGGATTTCCGTCCGACGTCGTTATAATTCTTGCCGTAGTTCTCATAAACGCGATTCTCGGCGTATTCCAGGAAAGCAAGGCGGAGAAGGCTATCGAGGCGTTGCAGGAAATAGCTGCCGCAACGAGCAAGGTCATAAGAGACGGCCACCAGATAAACGTCAAGAGCGAAGACCTCGTTATAGGTGACGTTATCGTTTTGGAGGCGGGAGATGCAGTACCCGCAGACGCGCGTATTATCGAATGTGCAAGCATGAAGATAGAAGAAGCGGCACTCACCGGTGAATCCGTACCCGTAACGAAGGAAGACGACGTTATGAAGGCGGGCGCAAACGGCGACGTAGCACTCGGCGACCGCAAGAATATGGTATTTATGGGAAGCACCGTCGTTTACGGCAGAGGTAAAGCCGTCGTGACGGGAACGGGAATGGACACGGAAATGGGCAAGATCGCCGATGCTCTTTCCAAGGCAGAGGAAGGAAAAACACCCCTTCAGATCAAGCTTGCAGGCCTTTCCAAGATACTTACCTACCTAGTAATCGTGGTTTGCGTTGTTATCTTCGCAGTTCAGCTTATTCCTGCGTTAAGCGGAAGCACCGAGCACATTTTTGATACAGTCATGAGCTCCTTTATGATAGCTATCGCACTTGCTGTTGCGGCTATCCCCGAGGGACTTGCAACGGTCGTTACTATCGTTCTTTCAATCGGTGTTACGAATATGTCCAAAAGAAGCGCTATTATCCGTAAGCTTACCGCAGTTGAAACGCTCGGTTGCACGCAGATAATTTGCTCGGATAAGACGGGTACTCTTACACAGAACAAAATGACCGTCGTTGACCACTACGGCGACGACGAAACCTTACTTGCAACGGCTATGTCGCTTTGCTCCGACGCGGAGTTTGACGAAAACGAGAAAACGGCTGTAGGTGAGCCCACGGAATGCGCGCTCGTAAACTACGCCGAAAAACTCGGTCTTCCCAAAGCAAAGCAGAAAGAGGAATTCGTACGTATCGGCGAAGTTCCCTTCGATTCAATGCGTAAGATGATGAGCACTGTTCACAATAAGGGCGGAGAGCTCGTACAGTTTACGAAGGGCGCTCCCGACGAGATATTAAAGCGTTGCACGAAGGCGCTTGTCGGCGGAGAAGTCGTTGATATAACCGATAAGATAAAGGAAGATATCCTTTCCGCAAATAAGGCTATGGCAGACAAGGCACTTCGCGTGCTTGCGGCTGCTACGAAGTCCCTTTCGGCAGAGCCCTCCGTATACGACAGCGAAAACGTCGAAAACGAGCTTTGCTTCGTGGGACTTGTAGGAATGATCGACCCCGTACGTCCCGAGGTAAAACCCGCTATCGAGGAATGTCGCGGCGCGGGCATCAGACCCATTATGATAACGGGCGACCACAAGGATACCGCAGTTGCTATCGCAAAAGAGCTCGGCATCATCGAGGGCGCAGACCAAGCCATAACGGGCGCAGAGCTTGACAGCATAAGCGACGACGAGTTTGAATCCGCAGTGGAAAAATACTCCGTATACGCGCGCGTTCAGCCCGAGCATAAGACGAGAATCGTCAACGCTTGGCGTAAAAAGGGCATGGTAACCGCTATGACGGGCGACGGCGTAAACGACGCTCCCTCCATTAAGAACGCCGACATCGGCGTAGGTATGGGTATCACGGGCACGGACGTTACGAAGAACGTTGCCGATATGATACTTGCCGACGATAACTTCGCAACGGTAGTTTCCGCGGGGGGAGAGGGAAGAAGAATCTACGATAATATCCGTAAGGCTATCCAGTTCCTTCTTGCATCAAACCTTTCGGAAGTGCTCACCATCTTCTTTGCAACCGTGTTCCTCGGAATATCCGAGATATTCGCACCCGTTCACCTTTTGTGGATAAACCTTATCACCGACTGCTTCCCCGCACTCGCACTCGGTATGGAAAAGCCTGAAGCCGACATTATGAGGCGTAAGCCCAGAGATTCCAAAGAAGGCATCTTCGCAGGCGGACTCGGTTTTGCAGTTGCATACCAAGGCGTTTTGGTAACGGCTATCACGCTCGCGTCTTACCTTATCGGTAAAAACTGGCTCGCTGCGGCGCTCCACGCAGAAGCTATCGCGGCAGGAACCTATACGGCTGAAATGCTCGGTACGAGCATGGCGTTCTTGACGCTTTCGATGTGC
>JAZRTW010000110.1:0-3529 GCA_045652265.1 Eubacteriales bacterium
TCTGAAAGGATAATATGTCTTTTCTTCGAGCTCAATACCGTTATAGTTAAGCGCGCAAGGACCGTACGCCATTACGTATACGTTGTCATTTAAATCGGCAACGAACATATTTCTTATAAACTCGGGGAGCACTCTTACTGCGTTTACGGGGCAGCAAGAAGTTGTGTAAACGGGTGCATATACCTGATGGTCTCCGCAGAATGCAGAAGAAGTTTCTGTAGCAAAAATTTGGTTGGGAGCGTTAAGATAGGGGATAGCCTTCTCATCGTCCTTCTTTCTTGCGCCCATCATACCGTTATAGAAGTTCTCTTCCATATAGTCGCTGTATTTTGCTTCGCCCGTGATGCAAGAAAGATATGAATACGACGTATTAAGGAATGCGTAGTTACAGAATTCGGTCTCGCCCGTAGCGCATACGGGGCCGAGATACTCTGCTATGTTTACGGGGCTTCCCGTTATGTGCATTGATTTAGCACGGAGAAGTTCAAGCTGTCTTTCAGATGCCTTAAGAAGTTCTTCACGTCCCGTAGCACTATATATCATTGCAGGTGTAGCCAAGTTGTGCGAAACGGCTGCGGTGTGGTTTGAAAGATACTGAAAATCATCGTAAAGCATTGATTTATAAGATGCTCTGAAAATATCTTTTTTGCAGACGTACTCAAGATATTCTTCCGCAAATTTAACAAGACGCTCGTCGCCTGTAAGCCAATATGTAAGGATCATTCCTTCCATAAGTCCCTTACCCGCATAAACTGTCTTTTTCTCCCCTGACCATTTTTCTGTAAACCATAACATGCAACGGTGAACAGCATCGAGGATTTCTTCACGGCCGGTTACTTCATAGAAAGCAAGAAGGCCTCTCATAGCGCAAACTACCTGTGCATTGTAGTCGTCGTAAATGTTATCGCCTTCCTCAAAATAAGTTCCGAGGTAACCGTCGGGTTGCTGATTCTTCATCATTGCATTTACCCAATTCGTTGCCGTTTCAATCATTTCGGGATCGTTGAGGATAAAAGCGTGTTGTATATATCCCGTCCAATAGTTGCCGGATATTTCAGCACCCCAACCGGGAACGTTAGCACCGTCTTCTTTCCAAGCGGGTACAGGTCTTCTTTCGATATAAGGATAGTAGATCATTTCGGGCTCAAGCTCGTGAAGATGTCCCGACATACCGTTTTTAGCGATAAGAAGCTGTTCTTTTAAGAAGCTTTCCGCTTTAACGGCGCCTAAGGGAAGCGCTTTGAATTTTCTCAAATCTTTCATAATGTTTTACCTCTTTCGCACATTTATTTTAAAATTAATTTTTGTACGTCTTCGCATAATTACGACGTTTTGACTTATAAAATGCTTGTCTGCGCCGTATTCATTCAATGATTGTTTTTTCTGAATTGTGCGGGCGAAACCCCCATTATTTTCTTGAAAGTTTTACTGAAATACTGTTGAGTTGAAAAGCCGAGCTTTTCCGAGATCTCCGAAATGGATAACTCATTGTTCATTAAAAGTTCCGATGCTTTTTTCACTCTTTTGGAATTGATATATTCGCTGACCGTAGAGCCGATATGAGTATGAAACATTTTGTATAAAGAGCTTTTGGGGATAAGAGTAGCCTTCGATATTTCGGAAATCGTAAGATTCTTCTCTATGTTTTCGTTTATGAACGAAAGCGCACGGTCAAATGACGGCTCATACTTCGGTATAAGCATATTTTCAAACAGAATATACTTAACTACCATTATTGCGACGTTTAAAATACTGTCTATTTTATCCTGTCCGAATACGGGTAATTCATCAAAATGACTTTTGAGCTCAATAAGCTCGTCGGCAGTAAAAAAGTTCTTTTCCTGAAGCTCGGAATAGCTTTCGGTTGTCTTAATTTGACCGAGTATCAGATATGCAATGATCTTTTTTTCATAAAGAATCGGTATTCCGATATCCAAAAGGCCGGCGTGACAAATATGCATAACGGTGCGTCCCTCCGTTTTGCATTTTTCGAGCAATGCGGCGTCCGAACGGTGACAAGCTAGTCCGCCCGCTTCATTTTCTTGAATCAAAGCACAATACTTGACATCATTTTGTTCTTTATAATTCAAAAGATTGAAATTTAAGTCATAAACGGCAAGCTTGACGCCGGTAGCAATTAGAAAATCACTGCTCAATTTTTCAATTTTCTCGGGTTTATAATTCAGAATCATTTTTACATATCCTCTTTATGCCCAATATTTTAACCGTGTGTGTAGCGTTCCTTCTTCTTGGGAGTGTAGGGATTCATTCTATTTAGTATCTTCATGTTTTCATTGATTATAACTGTATCGGTATCGTCCGTGAGCTTATAAACGTTTGCAAGACGGAAGATATCTATCTCGTAGCCGCCGCGTACAAACTGATCCTTGCTCGGTAAATAAAACTCAGCGCCGTTGGTATTGCACATACAGAGAGTATTTGCAAAGGGACTGTACTTTCTCATTCTAAGCGAAATCTCACTGAAAAGCTCAAAGCAGAACGGTACGAATGCAACGGAGTTAAATGCGAAGATAGTTTGATCTATCTTCATTTCAGTTTTAAACGGTTCGTTATTCTTATACATGTCAATGATAGCGGAAACTTTTGCGTGCTCTCTGTTTTCAACTTGAACCAAGTGGTCTTTAGCATTAAGCTCGGCAAGACGAGCTTCGGCTTCTTCAAGCGTCCATTGCTTATCGTAGGGAAGAGTAAGAACGTCCGATTCGGTCTTAAATTCAACTTCCCTGAAGTCTTTGATGCTGTTATATGCGCGCATAGCGTCGATCGCGGCAACACAACCGATCTCGTATACGTAGCGAATATCGCCCGTGGGAACGTCAGTCTTCGTCCAATCGGCAGTATCGCCCGTTGTTTGACCGTTTGAAAGTCTCGGACCCATATCGCCCTCTGAACCGTTAAAGAAGAGAGTTACTGCGCCTGTTTCTTTTTCCATTCTGTCTATCATAACGCCGGGCCAATCACGCGTTATCTCGGGGTTACGTCCTGCAGCCGTTCCGTGAGCACTGTAGTGTACGATGTTTGCTATGGGAGTACCGGAAAGATCTCTGAAACTCAATACCGTCATTTCGAGATCGGCGATACCGTAGGGATTTTGTCCCAAAAGCACCGTGCCGTCCTGTTGCACTTCACGCCTGTTTACGCCGACTTCGCTGTGCGTCGTACCAACACCCATAACGGCAGGTGTAAGATTTGCAACCGCTTCTTTTGCGGCTTTGACGGTTTGGGGAATAAATATTTCATTGATAAATGACTCATTAGCGCTTCCCCAACCTTTTGCGCTCTTCATTGCCGGTCCTGAATGAGTATGTATTGCGGAAATTGATATATTTTTAAAAGGTACGCCGGTTTCTTCGGAAATAAGTGTGCGAACTCTGTCTGCGAGGTCTCTGCCGACGGTTACAACGTCTGCACTTATAAGAATGCCTTTTAAGTCACCCTGCTCGACTGCAATGGCAGTTGAACGCAAATCGTCATTGACTTTTTCAGCTTTTCTTTGAAATTCATATCC
>JAZRTW010000111.1:0-3106 GCA_045652265.1 Eubacteriales bacterium
CAAGAAGCGGTCCCGATATCTTCGAAACGTATCTGCGTATCGACTCGGGAGAGCATTTGCAAGGGTGGCTGGGGTGTCCGTAATATCCGCATTTGCAGGGATTCATCGCCGCGACAAGCATAAATTCCGACGGGTAAGTCATCTTGCCGTTTACTCGGGATATCGTTATCTTTCTGTCCTCCAAGGGAAGCCTTAACACCTCCATTGCGTCCGATGCAAATTCGGGAAGCTCGTCCAAAAACAGTACGCCGTTATGTGCAAGCGATATCTCGCCCGGTGCGGGTATGCGTCCGCCTCCCGCAAGGCTTGCAACGGACATCGTATGGTGCGGTGAGCGAAACGGCGGCACGGTGATTATAGGGTAGTCTCTGTCACCTACTCCCGCAGACGAATATATTCTCATACACTCCATGCTCTGCTCTTTCGTAAGCGGCGGAAGCACCGTCGGTATTCTCTTTGCAAGCATACTTTTGCCCGAGCCGGGAGGGCCCACGAGAAGTATGTTATGACAGCCTGCCGCGGCTATCTCGATAGCTTTTTTCGCCTTTTCCTGTCCCTTTACGTCGGAAAAGTCAAGTCCCCCGAAATCGTCTCTTTTGCCAAACGCTTCGACATCGAATACGACGGGCGAAAGAAGCTTCGTGCCGAAAAGGTGCATCGCAACGTCTCTTGCGTCCTCTGCGGGATATATACATATACCCTCGCAAGCGGAAGCCTCTCTTGCGTTTTCTTTAGGTACGAAGCACACGGTCTTCCCCATTTCTTTGGCGGCAATACACATCGACAAAATACCGTTTACGGGGTGAAGCTTTCCCGACAGCGCAAGCTCGCCGATAAAGCAAACGCTTTCGTCGGGCATAGGTACTGCGCCCGACGCGGAAAGTATCGCCATAAGTATCGCAAGGTCGTAGGACGAGCCTTCTTTTCTCACGTCCGCAGGCGCAAGATTTACGGTGATAGCGCAAAGCGGAAAATCAAAACCGATATTTCGGCACGCCGACCTCACCCTCTCCTTTGCCTCTTTTACCGCCGCGTCGGGTAGTCCGACAAGTTCAAAACGCGGCAATCCCTTACGCACGTCCGCTTCGACAGTTATGCCAAAGCCGTCGATGCCGCTTATATTTACAGATGAAACCTTTGAAAAGCCCATAAACGTCCTCCGAAAATCTGCTTTATGCGCTAATTATATCATACTTTACAATAAAATTCCACAATTTTTTCTTCATTTCTTATTTACATAAGCATTTTTTTGTGATATCATATAGGGTGACAAAATACGGCACGGACAAGTTCCGCGCCAAGAATAAATTTTCAGGAGGAAAACTCAACATGGCTATCACAAGAAAAAAGTTATCCATGGACGGTAATACAGCCGCCGCTCACGCGTCGTATGCATTTACCGAAGTGGCAGGTATCTACCCCATTACACCTTCTTCCGTAATGGCTGACGTTACCGACACGTGGTCCGCAACAGGACTTAAAAACATCATGGGTGATACCGTAAAGGTTATCGAAATGCAGTCCGAAGCAGGCGCTGCCGGTACCGTTCACGGCTCACTCGCGGCAGGCGCTCTTACAACGACCTACACCGCATCTCAGGGTCTTCTTTTGATGATCCCCAACATGTACAAGATCGCAGGTGAGCTTCTTCCCTGCGTTATCCACGTTTCCGCTCGTTGCGTAGCTTCTCACGCTCTTAACATCTTCGGCGATCACTCCGACGTATACGCTTGCCGTCAGACCGGCTTTGCTATGCTCGCCGAGTCCAATCCCCAGGAAGTTATGGACCTCGGCGCAGTTGCACACCTCGCAACCATCAAAGGCCGCGTTCCCGTGCTCAACTTCTTCGACGGCTTCCGTACATCTCACGAGATCCAGAAGATCGAAGTTTGGGATTACGACGATCTCAAGGAAATGGTAGACAAGGACGCTATCGCAGCTTTCCGTGCACGTTCTCTTAACCCCGAGCACCCCGTGCTCCGCGGCAGTGCAGAAAACGGCGACATCTTCTTCCAGCACAGAGAAGCGTGCAACAAGTTCTATGACGAGTTCCCCGCTATCGTTGAAGATTATATGAACAAGGTAAACGAGAAGATCGGTACGGATTATAAGCTCTTCAACTACTACGGCGCACCCGATGCAGAGAGAGTTATCGTTGCTATGGGCTCCGTATGTGACGTTGCAGAGGAAGTTATCGACTATATGCTCGCGGCAGGCGAAAAGGTTGGTCTTATTAAGGTTCGCCTTTACAGACCCTTCTGCGCAGACAAGCTCGCGGCAGCTCTTCCCAAAACGGTTAAGAAGATCGCAGTTCTCGACAGAACGAAAGAGCCCGGCGCTCTCGGCGAGCCCCTCTATCTCGACGTTGTTACCGCTCTTTCAAGAGAAGGCGTTAAGGCTGATATCGTAGGCGGACGTTACGGTCTCGGTTCCAAAGATACTCCTCCCTCCTCTATCTTCGCAGTATTCGAGAACCTCGCACAAGATAAGCCCAAGAACAACTTTACCATCGGTATCGTAGACGACGTAACAGGTCTTTCTCTCGAAGAAAAGCCCGCTCCCGATACTGCTGCTGCAGGCACTATTGCTTGTAAGTTCTGGGGTCTCGGCGGCGACGGTACGGTAGGTGCTAACAAGAACTCCATCAAGATCATCGGTGACCACACCGACAAATATATCCAAGCATACTTCCAGTATGACTCCAAGAAGACTTCCGGTATCACCATCTCTCACCTTCGTTTCGGTGATAACCCCATCAAGTCTCCTTACTACATCAACAAGGCTGACTTCGTTGCTTGCCCCAACTCCGCATACCTCAAGAAGTACGATATGATCTCCGACGTTAAGCCCGGCGGCACGTTCCTTCTTGACTGCGCTTGGACGACCATCGAAGAGCTCGATGCTAACCTTCCCGCAAAGGTTAAGTCCTATATCGCAAACAACAATATCAAGTTCATCACTATCGACGCTACAACGATAGCTACGAAGAAGATCGGTAACGCAAAGGTTAAGAACACCGTTCTCCAGTCCGCATTCTTCTCTCTCGCAAACATCCTTCCCAAGGACGAAGCGATCGACTACATGAAGAAGGCTGCATACAAGTCCT
>JAZRTW010000112.1:0-12158 GCA_045652265.1 Eubacteriales bacterium
CATCGTCGCAAAGGCTCGCACTACGACTTCCACTAAAATCTGCTGTACACGTTACGGCAACGTAATGTGCTCGCGCGGCTCCGTTATTCCTCTTTGGATCGACCAGATAAGAAACGGAAGCCCTATCACTCTTACCGAGCCCACTATGACGCGCTTTATTATGTCTCTTGACGAAGCGGTCGACCTCGTTTTGTTTGCTTTTGAGCACGGTGAGGCGGGCGATATCCTGGTGCAAAAAGCACCTGCCTGCACTATCAAAACGCAGGCGGAAGCCGTATGCGAACTTTTCGGTGGCAAGAAAGAGGATATCAAGATCATCGGCATTCGCCACGGCGAAAAAATGTACGAGACTCTTCTCACGAACGAGGAATGCGCTCACGCCGTCGATATGGGCAATTTCTACCGTGTGCCTTGCGACAAGAGAGGTCTTAACTACGATAAATATTTCAACAAGGGTGACACAGAGCGCAATACGCTTACGGAATTCAATTCCAATAACACCGAGCTTTTGACGGTTGAGCAGACGAAGGCGAAGATTGCGAGCCTTCAATACATTCAAGATGAGCTTGCAAAGGGTGTGAAATAATGAACGTACTTGTAACCGGAGCCGCAGGCTTTGTCGGAAAAAATCTTTGCGCCGCTCTTGCAAATATCCGCGATGGCAAGGACAAGACTCGCCCTATGCTTACGATAGGCGAGATATATGAATACGATATAGATACTCCCTGCAAGCTTCTTGACGAATACTGCGAAAAAGCGGATTTCGTGTTTAACCTTGCGGGTGTAAACCGTCCGCAAAACGCCGAGGAGTTTATGGAGGGCAATTTCGTCTTTGCATCTACGCTTCTTGATACGTTGAAAAAGAACGGCAACACTTGCCCCGTGATGACTTCGTCGTCTATTCAGGCGACTTGTATCGGACGCTACGACAGCGACTACGGCAGAAGCAAGAGGGCGGGCGAGGAGCTTATGTTTGCCTATGGCGAAGAAACGAGCGCGAAGGTACTCGTTTACCGCTTCCCGAACCTTTTTGGCAAGTGGTGCAGACCGAACTACAACTCTGCCGTTGCTACGTTTTGCAACAATATCGCAAATGACCTTCCGATAACGGTAAGCGACCGAAACATACAGCTTGAGCTGTTGTATATCGACGATCTCGTTACTGAAATGCTCGATGCTTTAGAGGGCAAGGAGCACCGTTGCACGTTCGACGGAATCGAAACCGTGCTTTGCGACGACGGAAAATACTGTGCAGCACCCGTTTCACATAAGGTGTCGCTTGGTGAAATAGTTGATCTTTTGGACTCATTTAAAGCACAGACGAGCACGCTTTTTATGCCGGAGATTCCAAACGGCTCTTTCGCAAAGAAGCTTTACAGCACGTATCTTTCCTATCTTCCGAAGGGGAAAGTGTCTTTTCCCTTGAAGATGAATGAGGACGCAAGAGGAAGCTTTACGGAGCTTCTTAAGACCGAAAAGTGCGGACAGTTTTCCGTTAATATTTCGAAGCCCGGAATTACAAAAGGACAGCATTGGCATAACACAAAATGGGAATTTTTTATAGTGGTCAGCGGTAAAGGCCTTATCCAACAAAGAAAGCTGGGAACGGACGAGGTACTTAATTTTGAGGTTTCGGGAGATAAGATAGAGGCAGTTCACATGCTTCCCGGCTATACGCACAATATTATCAACCTGTCCGATACGGAAAATCTTGTGACGGTAATGTGGGCAAACGAACAGTTTGACCCGAACCATCCCGACACATTCTTTGAGGTGGTGGAATAATGGAAATGAATATAAAACTTGATTACAGCGATATAAAATTCAAGGATAACGGCAAACTGAAACTGCTGATTATCGTTGGCACACGTCCCGAAATCATCCGTCTTGCGGCGGTTATTAATAAGTGCCGTACGTATTTTGATACTATCCTTGCGCATACGGGACAGAACTACGACTACAACTTAAACGGCGTATTCTTTAAGGATCTTAAGCTTGCCGACCCCGAGGTGTATATGAACGCGGTAGGCGACGACCTCGGCGCGACGGTTGGCAATATCATTAATTGCTCGTACAAGCTGATGAATGAAATAAAGCCTGACGCGCTTCTTATCCTCGGCGATACGAACTCCTGCCTTTCAGCTATTGCCGCGAAGAGATTGCATATTCCGATCTTCCATATGGAAGCGGGCAACCGTTGTAAAGACGAGTGCCTTCCCGAAGAGACGAACCGCCGTATCGTTGATATCATTTCCGACGTAAACCTTGCCTACAGCGAGCATGCGAGAAAATATTTGCACGAATGCGGGCTTCCCAAAGAGCGTACTTACGTAACGGGCTCTCCTATGGCGGAGGTGCTTTCGGAGAACCTTGACGAGATCAAGGCGAGTGATATTCATAGCCGACTCGGACTTGAAAAAGGCAAATACATACTTCTTTCCGCGCACCGAGAGGAAAATATCGACACGGAAAAGAACTTTGAAAGCTTATTTGGCGCGATAAACAAGATGGCGGAAAAATACGATATGCCTATCCTGTATTCCTGTCACCCCCGTTCAAAAAAGCGCCTCGAAGAGAGTGGATTTGAGCTTGATGGCCGCGTTATTCGCCACGAGCCGCTTGGATTTCACGATTACAACTGCTTGCAGATGAACGCTTATGCAGTCGTATCGGACAGCGGGACGCTTCCCGAGGAATCGAGCTTCTTTACAAGCATCGGCTGTCCGTTTCCCGCAGTCTGCATAAGAACGTCGACCGAGCGTCCCGAGGCTCTTGACAAGGCTTGTTTTATCCTTGCGGGCATCGATGAAGCAGGACTTTTGCAAGCTGTCGAAACGGCTGTCGAAATGAACGAAAGCGGCGATCACGGTATCTCCGTGCCCGATTACGTTGAAGAAAACGTATCGACGAAGGTTGTGAAGATAATCCAAAGCTACACGGGCGTTGTAAATAAGATGGTTTGGAGAAAGTTTTGATGCCGAAGGAAAACGCAGCGAAGACTTTAAGTGAAATATTCTTTACGTTGCTCCGTTTGGAAATATGCAAAGACGTGAAATTCGACTTTCCACAGCACCTTTCGGAAGGTATGCTTGCACAGCTTTATCGTATCGCAAGCGCGCACGACTTATCTCACGTCATATCAAGCGCTCTGCATAAGTGCGGGCTTCTTGGCAAAGACGAGGCTTCTTTGAAATTCCAAAGCAAACAGCTTCATTCGGTATATCGCTTGGAGCAATTAAAATATGCCTTTGACGATATATGTTCCGTTTTTGAAGAAGCACAAATACCGTATATGCCGCTCAAAGGCTCCGTTTTGCGCGCTTACTATCCTGAAGAGTGGATGCGGACGAGTTGCGATATAGATATTTTGGTTCACGAAGCGGATATAGGCCGCGCGATAGATTCGTTAGTCGGTAAGTCGGGTTGGAAAACGGATAACAAAAGAGAGTATCACGACGTTTCTTTGTACTCAAAAAGCGGTATCCACCTCGAATTGCATTTCAGTATAAAAGAGAACATAGACAGTATCGATGCTCTTTTATCAAAGGTCTGGGAACACTCTGTGCGTACAAACGAATCATGCTTCAGATACGAGCTTAAGAAGGAATATTTCGTGTTTTATCATATAGCGCACATGTCGTATCATTTTATAAGCGGCGGGTGCGGTATTAAGCCGTTTGTTGATCTCTACGTAATGAAGACCGTAATGGGTTATGACGATTTTATCGTTAGAGATTATTTAAGACTTTCAGGCCTTGAAAAATTCTACGACAACGTGCTTTGCGTAACTGACGTATGGTTCGGTGAAAAAGCACATACTCCGCTTTCCTTGCGAATAGAAGAATATATTTTAAAGGGCGGCGTTTACGGCTCTTTGGAAAACAGGGTGGTTTTGGCACAAAGTAAGAAGGGCGGAAAGG
The DNA here is from genome assembly GCA_045652265.1 of Eubacteriales bacterium. Taxonomy (GTDB): domain Bacteria; phylum Bacillota; class Clostridia; order Oscillospirales; family CAG-272; genus CALCTE01. The sequence continues at coordinate 3,921 of JAZRTW010000112.1, forward strand.
CAAAATATATCTTATCGAGGATTTTTGCTCCTTACGATACGCTCAAGAATTATTACCCTGTCATCAAAAAGCACAAATGGCTTTTCCCGTTTATGCAGGTCGGAAGATGGTTTCGCTTTTTGAAAAAAGGCAAATTAAAGCGCGGGCTTATGGAAGTCAAAGTCAGCAATTCCGTATCGAAGAATAAAGCGGCGGACGTAGATGCTTTCCTAAACAGCATCGGCCTATAACTTGTCTAAATATTGACAAACGCGCGAGAGCTATAGTATAATTGTCTGCAATTATGCGTATTATAAATATTATTGGAGAAGAAAAAATGACTTACGTTTGTATAGGAGCGGGGATAAGCTCCCTTATGTTTTCCTACAGGCTTCTTGAAAATCTCAAAAAGACGGGTAAGGAAGGCAAAATAGTAATCCTTGAAAAAGGCAAAAAAATAGAGCTTCGTAAGTGCCCTATTTTAGATAAAAAGTCCGACCGTTGCTTAAAGTGCCGTCAGTGCGCCATAGTCAGCGGCGAAGCGGGCGCAGGAAGCTTTAACGACGGAAAATACATAATGCCCGACAGATTTTCATATAAATCTTACGGCGGCTGGCTCGGTCAGTATCTTGACTTTGAGACTATGGATTCGTATATTCATGCCGTGGACGATGCTTTGATGGGCTTTGCAAAAGAGGATTATCCTCTTTACGAGCCGTCAGATAAGTTTCCCGCGGAGTGCTTAAAGTACGATATGCACGCGCTTTCTGCGAAGATACGCCACTTCGGAAGCGACGGAAACTACCAGGTTATGTCCGACCTTATCGCTTACCTCAAGGGCGAGGGCGTGGAGATTATCACCGATACGGATATTGAAGATATCGACACCGAAAAGAAGCACATAAAGGCAAACACCTGCGAGCTTGACTACGACAAGCTTTTCATAGGTGCTGGCAGAACGGGTATGGCTTGGTTTGAGAGTTTTTGCAAGACTCACGGTATCGAGATGGTCAACAACCGCGTCGATATCGGCGTTCGTGTCGAGATACCCGATTCCGTGTGCAAGAGCATCATTGACACCATTTACGAGCCCAAGATACTCGTCAGAACGAAGCCTTACGGCGATATCGTAAGGACGTTTTGTTGGAACAACAACAGAGCGAAGGTCTGCATCGAAAACAACAGCGGTATCCTTTCCGTAAACGGCTTTGCCAACAGTATAGAGGGCGAGGACACCGGAAACTCCAACTTCGCACTTTTGTCAAGCATCAACTTTTCGACGCCGTTTAAATACCCTACGCAGTACGCGCAGTACGTTGCAGCGATGTCGAATATGATATCCAACAACTCCGTGCTCGTACAGCGTTTCGGCGATTTGAAGCTCGGAAGGCGTACCAATGACCACCGTCTTTCGCAAAGCACGACTATCCCCAGCTTAAAGACTGCCGTTGCGGGCGATATTTCGCTTGCGCTTCCAAAGAGAATACTTGACAATATCTGCTCTGCGCTTGAACAGCTTAACAACGTTTTCCCTGGAATTGCCAACTACGATACGCTTCTTTATTCTCCCGAGATAAAAATGTACAGCGCAAAGCCCGTATTCTTGAATGACAAATTTGAAATAGTAGAGGACGTATTCTGCTTCGGAGACTGCTCGTCCGTTACCCGTTCGCTTTCGCAAGCGGGTGCGATGGGCGTTTACGTTGCCGATCGCGTATCTCTTTAGGCCATTTAGCGTACCGAAAGGAATGAATCAAATTGAAAAAGATCGCACTTATACTTGCAATAATACTTTGCGCGGGCGCGTTTTGCTCTTGCACGAAAAAGGCAGACGTTTTGCAAGATACGTCAAAGCAAGAGATCGTTGACGATACTCCGACTCCCGAATTAAGTGACCGTGAGGAAGAGGAAGAGGACGACGGACACGATTTGGACTTCGAGCACCCTGAATTTGCCGATACCGACATAAGAGATCCGAATAAAAAAATAGTCGTCCGCGTGGATATCGACTACGAGGATATGGAAGAAGGCCCCGACTATTTTTACATTGACAACGAATACAAATACTACTTTGCAAAAGTCCAATCACCGTATACCTACGTTTCCATTTGGGGCGGAGATTTCGTTACCGTAGCCGAAGCGCTTGCACACGAAGACGTTACGCTTGCCGATTTGGAACTTGAGGGACTCGTTATCTTTACAGAACCGCTTTTCCCCGACATCGAATATGTAAGCCTTGCGTTTGATATTTTGCACGTAGAGGAAGGCGTGCTTTTGGGAAATGCCGAAATTGACGGCGAGATGAGAAACGTTATCGTTTACAGCGAACAGGCAAGCAGCTATAAAAGCGGCGAAGCGGTGATAGTTACGTTTTATCCCGACCAGCTCATAAGCTGTGAAGAGGACTTCGTTTACGAAGTGCCCGCAACTTCTACCGTAATACCCGACGGTGAAAATACCGACGGCGGCGAAAACGCCGATGATGGCGAAAACGTCGATAGCGGCGAAGATACCGATAGCGGTGAAAACGCCGATGGTGGCGAAGATACCGACGGCGGAGAAGACACAGAGGGCGGAGAAGACACCGAAAACGGTGAAGACACAGAAAAGAAAGATACCGTTCAGGTAATCTTCCACGCAACCTACAAGATAGTTGATGTTATCTTGCCCGAACGTTAACCGATACAGCTTTTTAAAAGTATCAAAAGAGATGCGATAAGCAAGGCGGCAGCAATATAGCCTTGTATACCGGAGAAAAGACCGTCACGCTTTTTTGAAGTTTCGATCTCTCCCTCGCGGTATGCTTTCACCAATATTACGTCCGCGCTTTCCGCCGTTATATCGTTCCAGCTTACAGTATACGATTCCCTTTTTTCCTTTTGCGAGAAGAGGGAATCCTTTTTTTCCACGGTAAAACAGCACACTTTTCCCGTATCGTCTATATAAAAATCCTTTATTTTGCCCAAGAGCTTTCCGTTTTCTACGCATATTACGATCTTCTTTTTCAAGGTGTTGGTTTGAGTCATATAAGAACTCCGAAAAAAACGTTTCATTATATAGATATGCGGGAATGATTTGCCGTATGCATAGAAAAAAGCGCGTAGTAATACGCGCTTTTTTCAAATAAGCTCCGATAGAGCGTCCATAATTTTTTTTGAGGGTTCGGGGATATCCTTAAACGGAAAATCAAGCCCCAATTTTTCATATTTCGTAACGCACAGCTTTTTAAATGGAAGAAGCTCGGTTTTGGTAACGCAAGGGTATTTTTGCGCTATCTCTTTAAGCGCCGCCATATTTTCTTCGTTGTCGTTAAGCGTCGGTATTATGACTTGCCTTATCGTTACGGGTATATTTTTTTCATTTGCGATCTTCAAAAATTCAAGCGGCTTATCAAGAGAACAGCCGACGTATTTTCGGTACGACTCGTCGTTTGTATATTTTATATCAAGCAAAATATGGTCTGTCACGTCGAGCAGTTTTTTTACCGAATCGTTTATTATACTGCCCGAGGTATCGATGCAGGTGTTTATGCCGCTTTGGTGGCAAAGCTCAAAAACGCGCCTTGCAAAATCCGCCTGCAAAAGCACTTCACCGCCCGAGAGGGTGATTCCGCCGTCACTTCCGAAGTATTCTTTATAGCGGAGAGCTTTTTTGAAAATCTGCTCGGCGCTGTACTCCGTACCGCCCGAAACACTGTGCGTTTCGGGATTGTGGCAACAACCGCATCTTAAATTACAGCCTTGCAAAAACACGACGAATCTGACCCCCGGCCCGTCAAGCGTACCGAGTGTCTGTATCGAATTTATCTTGCCCGTAATATTTTCGTTCATACAGCTCCAGCCTCTTTTTGATAAGGTATAAAAACGGCGGGGACGCGCCCCGCCGTGCAAAATATTTACATTGCCTCGTGGAACGTGCGGGAAATTACCTCTCGTTGCTGTTCACGTGAGAGCTTGTGGAAATTGACCGCATAGCCCGAAACTCTTATGGTGAGGTTGGGGTAGGCTTCGGGGTTGTTATACGCCTCGATTAACGTTTCGCGGTTTAAGACGTTGATGTTTATGTGGTGAGCCTTTTTTGCAAAGTAACCGTCCAAAATGGAAACGAGGTTAGAAACGCGTTCTTCTTCGGTCTTGCCCAAAGTATCGGGTGTGATGGAGAAGGTGTTGGATACGCCGTCGCGGCAATCGTCGTAGCTTATTTTGGCAACCGAGTTTAAAGATGCCAAAGCACCGTTTTCCTCGCGGTTGTGCATGGGGTTTGCGCCCGGCGCGAACGCCGCGCCCGCTTTTCTGCCATCGGGGGTGGCGCCCGTGTTTTTGCCGTACATTACGTTAGAGGTAATGGTGAGCACTGAAAGCGTGTGTATAGCATCGCGGTACGTAGGCGTTTTGCGAAGCTCTGTGATCATTTTGTGAGCCATATCCTTGGCGATAAGGTCAACACGGTCATCGTCGTTGCCGTATTTGGGGAAGTCGCCCTCGGTCTCAAATTCGGTTATAAAACCGTTTTCGTCCTTGACGGGCTTTACCTTCGCAAACTTAATTGCGCTTAAAGAATCCGCTACAACGGAAAGCCCTGCGATACCGAACGCCATAAAGCGCGTGACTTCGGTATCGTGAAGTGCCATTTGCGACTTTTCGTAAGCGTACTTGTCGTGCATATAGTGAATGATGTTCATCGTATTTACGTAAAGGCTTGAGAGCCATGCCATATAAACGTCCATACGCTTCATAACTTCGTCAAAGTCGAGGCTTTCGCCTTCCATAACGGGCATCTGGGGGCCGATATGGATACCGCTGGTGGTATCGTAGCCGCCGTTTATGGCGATAAGAAGTAGCTTTGCCAAGTTGCAACGCGCGCCGAAGAACTGCATCTGCTTACCGAGCTTCATCGCCGAAACGCAACAAGCGATAGCGTAATCGTCGCCGTAGATGGGACGCATAACGTCATCGTTTTCGTATTGAATGGAATCGGTATCCACAGAAACCTTTGCGCAGAACTTTTTAAAGCCATCCGGCAGGGAATTTGACCAAAGTACAGTGAGGTTAGGTTCGGGCGAGGAGCCTAACGTGTAGAGCGTATTGAGAATACGGAAGCTTGACTTTGTGACAAGCGTCCCGCCGTTTTCGCCCATACCGCCAACTGCTTCGGTGATCCACATGGGGTCGCCGCCGAAGAGCTCGTTATATTCGGGCGTGCGCAAATGACGTGCTATGCGGAGCTTCATAACGAAATCGTCGATAAGCTCTTGCGCGCTCTCTTCCGTAAGCGTGCCGCACGCTATATCGCGCTCTATGTAAATATCAAAGAATGTGCTGACTCTGCCAAGCGACATAGCCGCGCCGTTTTGCTCTTTAATCGCCGCAAGGTATCCGAAATACGTCCATTGGATAGCTTCCCTTGCGTCTTTTGCGGGGCCGCTTATGTCATAGCCGTACATTGCCGCCATATCTTTCATATAACCAAGGAACATTATCTGGCGGTAAAGTTCTTCATCGAGGCGAATTGTTTTAGCATCAAAATTGCCCCTTGAAAGCTGATCTTTATCTTTTTTCTTTTCCTCAATAAGTCTGTCGATGCCGTAAAGGGCAACTCTTCTGTAGTCACCGATAATTCTTCCTCTGCCGTAAGCATCGGGAAGTCCCGTTATAACGTGGCACTTTCTTGCAAGTCGCATCTCGTCCGTATATGCGCGGAAAACGCCGTCGTTATGCGTTGTGCGATAGCGAAATTCCGTCTCTATCTGCTCGCTTAACTTATAACCGTAAGCTTCGCAAGCTTGACGAACCATTCGCATGCCGCCGAATGGATTGACGCCTCTTTTTAAGGGGCGGTTTGTCTGCATACCGACGATAAGCTCGTTTTCCTTATCAATATAACCGGGTGAATAGCTCGTAAGTGAAGAAACGGTTGCTGTATCGACGTCAAGCACGCCGCCGTACTGACGTTCGAGCTTGAAAAGTGCGTTTATCTTATCCATAAGCGAATTCGTACGCTCGGTCGCACCGCAAAGGAAGCTTGCGTCTCCGCAGTACTCCTTATAGTTGCACTGAATAAAATCACGCACGTTTATTTCGTCTTGCCATATACCTTTTTTAAATCCGTTCCAATTTTTATGTTCCATAGCTTACCACCCCGGATAAAAGTTACTAAAGGGCAACTCGGTTTTCAATATAAACCAAGTCGCCCGAGTACACCTTTATTCTAACCTATAAATCGAACTTTGTCAACCATAAATGAGCGTTTTATAAAATAATCGGCGCAGTGCTTTAAAAGGCACCGCGCCGACGTGAGTTTTTTGTATGTAATTTATTTAAGACTTTAACTTGTAAACTTTGTTCTTATTGCCGCCTACAGCCATAACCGTTCCTTCTGCAACCATTTCTGCAAGCAAACGCCGCGCCCGCGCATCTTTAACACCGATAAGCACCGCAATTTCTGCATTTTTAGCGGCAATTTTTTCGGTTAAATAGGCAATAACGGCTTGTTTTTGAATTTGAGATTTTGTTTTCGTCGTTTTGTCGTTACTTTTTACGGCTGTTTTATTATCGTTGCTCTTGCCGATGGGAAGCGACAAAGTAATCCTGTCGGGGTTAAAACTTTCATTGATAACGGGCACGGCCCAACCTTGCTTTTTCCAAACGCTGAAAATGTTTGGAATACCGCTGCCCGACCTTTTACCTACGTCGATGAGATTAAACATCTTAATCAGCGAGCTGTTACGGGGATCGGAAACACCGCCGATTTTTGCCGCTTCCGTATCAATACGGAAAGCACCCGGGTTGGAAAACGTTATGAGGTCATTCTTCTTGATGATGACGATACCTTGTTTGCCGTAATAGTCGGCATTTACGAGGCAGTTTGCAAGGGCTTCTTTAAGCGCTTTGCGCACGGGAGTATCATCAATTTGGCTGTTTTTCTCAAAACTCGGCGTGATTTTAATATTCTGCGTGAGCTTTTCGTAAACGCGGAAATAGAAATCGAAAATATTTCCGCTCCAATCGCCCGACGAGGATACTATGCGGCTTATTTGCAGAATGTCGTTACCAAGCTGTTCTTGATAGTCAAGGAAATACTCGGGAAACTCTTTTACGATCTCGTATTCGCGCCCAAACATCAAAAGGCCTGCGGCGGTGGGGCGCATCGTTCCGTCACATGCTTTTCCGAGTGCGCCGAGCTTGTAAAGAAACTCTTCGTCTTCAAGACGTTCCCACGCGTGTTCGGGACGGCAGGCTTTCATACGGATACGGTAACGCTTTACGCTGTCATAATCGAAAGCATCGAGCCCCACGTTTTCAAGCACGAGCATATCCTGCGTTTTGATTGCCGCATCGCGCATCATCGCCTGTACGTCTTCTTTGGTACATTTGTAGTCGCCTTCGCCGCTACGCCGATAGCTTCCCAGAGGATCGCCGTCGATATAAACGGGCTTGTCGCTTCGCTGTGCGCGGGGCACTCGAATAGCAACGATGCGCTTACCGTCGACGCTTTCAACGCTCACGTCTTTGTCGGAAAGGATGTTGGCACTCACCTTTCTTGTGTTATTGACGATATCCCAAAATTCTTTTATCAGCCTTTCGGGATCGGGCAGATCGACGGGGTGCAGGGACTTATCGGAGTGCTCCTCAACACCGAGCAGAATGATACCGCCGAGAGTGTTGGCGAAAGCGGAATACGTTTCCCAAATGCTGTGCGGCAGACCGCCAAGCGCCTTTTTTGCTTCAATACGGTTATTCTCTTTGTATTTTTCTACGTTGGTGAAATCAATCATAGTCAAGACCTCCCAAGTTACCGATTATATTATACCACATAATACGCCGAAAATCAACGTAATGATATAAAATCGGCGCAGTACCTTTTTAAAGCACTGCGCCGAAGCTTTTGTATTTTCGTTTTGATTATTCCGCTTTGTCCTTGGGCAAAATTGCGTTTACGATGATACCGAGGATAAGAGCGCAAGCGATACCGGTGATCTGGATTCCGCCGAAGCTTAATGTAAGACCGCCGATACCCGCGATAAGAATAACTGCGGCAACGAAGAGGTTTCTGTTTTTGCCGAGGTCTACCTTCTGGAGCATCTTAAGACCGCTTACTGCGATGAAGCCGTAGAGCGTTATGCACACGCCGCCCATTACGCAGTTGGGTATGCTTGCAAGGAAGGTTACGAAGGGATCGAAGAAGGATATCGCTATAGCCATAAACGCCGTCGTGAGAATGGTCACAACGGAAGGGTTACCCGAGAGAGCCACACAACCA
>JAZRTW010000113.1:0-7911 GCA_045652265.1 Eubacteriales bacterium
TCTTCCGTCTATTTTGCCGACCTTTGGGACGCTTTCGGTGCCGTATGCAGGCGCCGCAACAGCTCCCGCACCGCCTATCTTGAATATGCGGTCAACGCCGGCGATGGACGCCGCCGCCAAAATTACGGGGTTTACCTTGCCGTCGCTCATAGGAGGCGTTACCATAACGATCTCACGGCAACCCGCGATCTTTGCGGGTATGCTGTCCATGAGTACGGTGGAGGGGTATGCCGCTGTGCCGCCGGGCACGTAAAGTCCGACCTTTTCAATGGGCGTGACCTTTTGTCCCGTAACTATGCCGTCTTGTTCGTTTATAATGAAGCTGTTACGTACTTGCCTTTTGTGGAAATTTCTAATGTTTTCCGCCGCTTCCTTTACGGTTTCGATAAATTCACCGTCCACGAGCGAAAACGCTTCTTCTATCTCCTCTTTCGTCACTTCAAGGCTTGAAAGCTCCGCTTTATCGAATTTTTTGCAATATTCAAATAAAGCCTCGTCGCCCCTTTTTCTGACGTCTGCGATTATCTCGGAGACTATAGCGGAAACGTCCGTCTGGCTTTCCGTTCTTGCGAATATCTCATCTGCGGCAATTTCGCCGTATTTCATTATCTTAATCATCGTTTTTCATCACCTGCTGTGCAAGCGCCTTCCGTATTTTTTCGATCTTTTCGGTCTTGAAGCTGTAGGACGCCTTGTTCGATACGAGCCTTGCGCTTATTCCGAATATCGTCTCGTAAGGAACGAGGTCGTTTTCAAGAAGCGTCTTTCCTGTTTCGACGATGTCCACTATAACGTCGGAAAGCCCCAAAATGGGAGCAAGCTCGATAGAGCCGTTTAAGTGGATTATGTCGATATCCCTGCTTCGCTCGCCGTAATACTTTTTCGCAACGTTTGAGAATTTCGTCGCAACGCGAAGCACCTTTTGGTCGTCGTCGTGAAAATCTTTCTTTGCGGCTACCGCCATTCTGCATTTGCCGATGTTCATATCAAGAAGCTCGTATACGTCGGGAGAATATTCAAGAAGGATATCCTTTCCGACGACGCCTATATCGGCGGCGCCTCTTTCAACGTATATTGCAACGTCCGAGGGCTTTACCCAGAAAAACCTTATGCCCACCTCTTCGTTTTCAAACACGAGCTTTCTGTTGTTTTCCTTTATCGAAGGGCAGTCAAAGCCCGCGTTTTCAAACATATCGTAGACCTTCTCGCCGAGTCTGCCCTTCGGAAGCGCCACGTTTATAAAAGTCTTGTCATCACCGTCTTCGTCGCAATCCATACGTCTGTCAAGCGTGTCAAGATATACCGCAAAGCCTATAGCGGACGCGTTCTTGCCCATCTTTTTAAGGAGCTTATCGTACTGACCGCCCGAAAGAACCTTCGACGCTATGCCGTTTATGTAACCCTTGAAGATAACGCCGCTGTAGTAACCGTTTGCACTCGTGACGCTGAAATCAAGCGTCGCTCTGCCTTCAAAAGTGCTGTCGAGCGCTTTCAATATACGTCCGAGCTTTTCTGCCTTGCAAAGCGTATCATCGCTCTTTGCGACGGACTTTACGTCCTCAATGATCTCGGCGTTCGTTTTCCCCGCGGAAAACAGCTTTCTTACCGCCGAAAGCTTATCACCGTCAAGAAGTCCCTCAAGAGCTTGGAAATTCTTGTCCTCTAAAGCGGCAATAACACGGGAATATAATGCGTTTTCAATGCCGTTGTCCCGAAGCACGCCCTCGACCAAAGAAACGTCGGAAATGCAAAGCTTATAATCGTCGCATATCGCATCAAGGCTCTCTGCGGCAAGAAGCACCACTTCTTGTATGTGGCACTCGTCAATGTCGCCTATGCACTCAACTCCCGTTTGCATTATCTCCTTGTACGCGTGGGAATCGTCGCTTATGCGGTAAACGTTTTCGTTATAGTAAAGCTTCTCCACCTTTTTATTTTCGGCGAGAGAATTTTTTATTATGGAAAGAGTGACGTCGGGCTTGAGAGCCAGAAGGCGTCCGTCGGTATCGTTAAAAGTGATAACGCCTTCCGATACGAGCATCTCTTTATTCGCAGAATAAAGATCGTATTCCTCAAACTTGCTCATTCTGAAACGGCGGTATCCCTTGCCCTGATAAAGACTTCTTAAAGTAAATATCGCCTTTTCGTCATTCTTAAGTAAACTTTGGTCAAAATTCATCGTTCTTCCTCAAAACAGTATTTGTTTCCACTTGCAGAAACTTGTTTATCATTTTATCACTTTATCTTGATAAAGTCAATAGTTTTTACATTATTTTTTAACCGTTAACGATTATTTTACCATTATATTTATATAAATGCAACATTTTGCTTTTGATTTTATTGCTATAAACGTGTTTTTATGGTAAAATATCCGAAAGGTTATGAACGAGGTGCAACGATGCCGCTTGAAATAGTAAGAAACGATATAACAAGAATGAAGGTAGACGCCATTGTCAATGCCGCCAACGAGTCGCTACTGGGCGGCGGAGGTGTTGACGGTGCAATTCACCGTGCCGCAGGAAATAAGCTTCTTGCCGAGTGTAGAACACTTGGCGGTTGCAAGACGGGCAAAGCGAAGATCACGTGCGGATATAATCTGCCTGCGAAGTACGTAATACATACCGTCGGTCCTATCTATGATGACGGCAAGCACGGAGAAAAAGCGCTTCTTGAATCCTGCTATCGCGAGTCTTTGGCTCTTGCGAAGGAGCGAGGCTGTGAAACCGTAGCTTTTCCGCTTATATCGTCGGGCGTATACGGATATCCCAAGGATCAAGCCCTGAAGGTTGCGATAGACGTAATAAGTGGCTTTCTTCTCGAAAATGATATGACGGTCTATATAGTCATATTCGACAAGTCGGCTTATAAGATCAGCGAAAAGCTGTTCTCGGATATCGCCGAATATATCGACGACAATTACGCGGACAAGCGCACCGATTATATGCGTGAGTGCATTCGTATAGCGGAACTTCCGCAGGCATTTGCGCGCGAAAGACGGAAAAAATCGGATATTCATTCCTTTGAGATGTGTGACTGTAACGCCATACCCCTCGAAGATGACTTGAATGCGAAACTCCGGCAGATCGACGAGAGCTTTTCGCAAATGCTTCTGCGTAAGATCGACGAAAAAGGTATGACCGATGCCGAGTGCTATAAGAAGGCAAATATTGACCGCAAGCTGTTTTCGAAAATCCGCAGCGACGTCAATTATAAGCCGTCAAAACCCACCGCAATCGCCTTCGCAATCTCTTTGAAGCTTTCCTTGGCAGAAACCGAAGATATGCTTCGCAAGGCGGGATTTGCACTATCGCACAGTAATAAGTTCGATATTATTATCGAATATTTTATCAGCCGTGGCAACTACAACATTTTTGAAATCAACGAGGCTCTGTTTGCATTTGATCAGAGTTTGTTAGGAGCATAGGATATGAAGAAAATTAAAATTACCGTTATGCGAAAAGCGCGGTATGACGATTTAATTGAAAAGTATGAAAACCCGATAGAACACGCCTGTGACTTACAAGAGGGTCAGGTGTTTATCTGTGAAGGTTGGCAAAAGCCTGATGGATTTTGTGACAGCGCGTGGGAGAGCGTTTCACCGTTTGTAATGACTCTTGCTCACGGTGGCGAAAATTTCTATGACGGGTGGATGAAGGACCCAAAATCAGCAATGATTTCTTGCAACGACGGTTTTCGTCCGGTAAGCTTTTTGATTGAAGTCATCGAATAAGGAGATTGCTATGTTAAAATTTATCTGCTACCCGACATGCACTACCTGCCAAAAAGCAAAAAAGTGGCTTGATGATAACCAAGTTGAATATGAGTTCAGAGATATCAAACTCGACAATCCCACGCTCGATGAGCTTTCGGAATGGTACGAAAAAAGCGGTTTGCCGCTCAAAAAATTCTTTAACACAAGCGGATTGCTCTATAAATCTCTCGACCTCAAAAATAAGCTCCCCACTATGAGCGATGACGAGATGTTGAAGCTTCTTTCAAACGACGGAATGCTCGTGAAGCGCCCGTTGCTTATCGGTGATAGCTTTGTTCTTGTAGGTTTTAAGGAAGCCGAGTGGAGCGTAGCTTTAAGAAAATAATTTGTCGCTTGCCATGCGACCAAACCTCTCTTTTATTGATGTACAATATAGACATCAAATGAAAGAGAGGTTTTCTATTATGAAAAACAATATTACAGAACTCGTATTTATTCTGGACAGAAGCGGATCTATGGCGGGCCTTGAGAGCGACACCATCGGCGGATTTAACTCAATGCTCGAAAAGCAGAAAAGGCAGGACGGGGAATGCTATGTATCCACCGTGCTTTTCGATGATGAGAGTGAGGTTTTGCACGACCGCATAAAACTAAAAGACATACCTGAAATGACCGCGGAAGACTATACCGTTCGCGGTTGTACGGCTCTCATCGATGCCATCGGCGGTGCGATTCACCATATCGGAAATATTCATAAGTACGCTCGCCCCGAAGACGTACCGGAGCATACGATGTTCGTTATTACAACCGACGGACAAGAAAACGCAAGCCACCGTTACACCGGCGTGCAAGTCAAGAAGATGATCGAGCGTCAAAAGGAGAAGTATGGTTGGGAGTTTTTGTTCATCGGAGCTAACATTGATGCAGTTGAAACTGCAGCGCGTTACGGTATCGAAAAAGACAGAGCCGTAAACTATAATGCCGACGAAAAGGGTACGCATATACTCTATGAATCGGTTGCAAAAGCCGTTTGTAACGTTAGAGCAAGCGAACCTCTCTGTGCCGAATGGAGCAAAGATATTGACGCCGATTATAAACGCCGAAAAAACAATAAATAATGCCTCGGCGCACTTAATTTTGAAGCTCCTCTTGAATATACGGTTCTTACAAGCAAAACCCCTCCGCAATTTGCAGAGAGGTTTTGTAAAAGACATATTGAATTAAAACTAATCAAATTATAAGCAATGATTTATCAAAGCGACCGTTCTGTTTAAAATAACCCAGATTGAAGCTTTCGTCGGGGTGGGATTTGTGCCATTGTTCAGAAACATCCTTCAATTCATCCGCTGTTATTAAAAGAATTTGTGTATCATTGATCAAGGAATACTTGACACACTCTTTTATACTATTTTCTGTAAATGAAGGAGCTATCACCATAAAAACAGCAACAGGTTTATCAGAATTTCTAATATATCCATCAAACTGTAATATGTGATCTTTCAAATTTACATCTGTTTCTTTTGATTTGTTGTCCCATAAAATATACTTATCATTATAAGATAACTTACCGTCTGCATGTTCTGTGCCAACCAAAAGTAACGGTTTATTCTTCAACATAACTTCAAATAAATAGTTTGTTGCTTTTTCGAAATAATGTTCACATTCCAAATCTTTTGTAATAATGCCTTTTTCACGCAAACTAGCATAATCTCTGCACGCTAGTTCGTGATATACTTTAAAATATCCTTCTCTATCATCTTCTGTCGAAACAGTAATTTCGCGAAGATTGTCATAATATTCTAAAATTCTTTGAATAAGAGCGAACTTCGCGCCAGATACAATTAATCCCAGTTCACCACACCATTTTTGCAACACAATAAGGTCCAAACCGTCTCTTGGTGTAAAGCCACCAACCAAATTGGAGGGTTTAATAGTTTTTAAAATAATGTCTTGCAAACAAGGTATGGTCGGATTTATTGGTATATCAACCGTTGCGGTTTTCGGATTCTCGTTATATTTATTAATAATATCAATTAAATACTGCTTCTTTGTGATTTTTGTAACGTGTGTCAGAAGTTGCTTATAACCATAAGTTTTAATCTCAATGCCATAATAATTCCGTAAGCAAACTGCAATTTCCGCTGGAATGATATCACAAGGAATGTTATCAGAATTCTTTATGTAAAAAATTAAGCCCGAAGACTGTAAAATTTTTCTCACCGTATCAATGTCAGAACGAGTATGAAGCAAATTCCCTTTCATTGGATATCTGCCTGCTTTTGCTTCGAGCACGTTGTGTTCACGAGGTGAAATGTTTAAGTATTTTCTTACTTCATCAATAAGATTTTTTTCATCAACAGAAATGTCATCCCCCCGTTCCCAAGCTTTGTCAAGCAAAAACTTAAACAAAGCAAAATCCTTTGACATATTCTTATAGTCAAAGTTGTTTGCTTCATCAATAATGGATTGTTCATATTCCATAATCAATTCTTCTGTAGATTTGCAAGTTGACATATAATCATCTTGGTCTAACAAGCACCCCTTTAAAAATATAGGTGCTATTACTCTAACACAAGGATTTTCATGCAACTTTAAAGAGTCGAGACATTTTTTAATATTGTCATATGAAACATATTGTCCCTCCGTTTTTAAAAGGCTGTTTTTCAGTTCTTGGAAATCAAGTCTTCTGCAGTCCTCCACATAAGCGCTTGCAATTCTTTTCAATTCGTTTACATTAGAAGAATTTTCAACGCAATTCGCATATTTCATAATTAGACTCCTTAAGCATTTTTTTATATTATATCACAGAAAGACAGTTTTTGCAATATATAAATAAAGCATCATCTTTGCGAGCAAAAATAGCAATATCTATCTACAAACCAAATAAATTTAAGTCTTTATTACTAATAAGAGACTCTATATTGAAAATGTCAAAAACAAAATTCGACCATTCATTATTATTTCGTCGCAACTCACTATTTCGTCATACGGCAAAAGGACGGCAAAAAGCCGTCCTTTTATAATTATTAAAGCAAATTTTTGAGGCGAATATTATCGGCAGCGAGTGCGATAAACTCCGAATTCGTCGGGCGTCTCTTATAAATCTGACCGCTGTCACCGAACAGCTCGTATATCTGATATAAGTCGCCCTTGTTCCACGACGTCTCTATCGCGTGACGTATAGCGCGCTCAACTCGCGTAGAAGTCGTCTTGTACATCTTCGCAATGGTCGGATAAAGTATCTTTGTCACGGAATCGAAGTTCGAATAATCCATCATCACAAGCATTATCGCCGTGCGAAGATACTCGTAACCCTTGATGTGAAGCGGTACGCCCATCTGACGAATAAACTTCGTTACGAGTAACTCCAGCTCTTTTTCATCTTTGATAGTTTCATTGACTTTCATTTTCCTTTTCTCCTAAAAAATCAGCGTTTTTTGTCTGTATCGACAATGTACCCCGACTTTACTATATCTACTGTACGCTGTCAATTCTAATCGACATTTATCGACAAATTTCCTCATATTACGACAAGTAATTTTTTCGACAATATTTGCATTTTACGAAAAAAGCTCTTGACAGAATAAAAATATATCATAAAATTGGGGCGACTTCAACACCTTTTAGAGCAAAAATTTGTACTGTCGGTAAATTTTATGTGAATGAGGATAGTTTTGTACCTTTCCCGCGCGTGCAATTCCCTTGACAAAAAAATATATTTGTGATAGAATTCTTTATCGTAGATTCGCGCTTGCATAGTAAAATAGGTGGCGAACCGCGCTTCACGCGACAAATTGAATATATCGTACATTACGAGGTGTGGCGCAATTGGTAGCGCGCTTGCTTTGGGCAAAGAGCCCGAGAGCTCGCACTGCGAGATGAAGCGAGGGCGACTTTGGCGTAGCGGTCGAAATTATGTGAGCCGTGTGGCGAGCAAAGAATTTCGGGCACCGCAAGCAGGGCGAACAAAGCAAGTTAAACTGCGCTTCACGCGACAAATTGAATATATCGTACATTACGAGGTGTGGCGCAATTGGTAGCGCGCTTGCTTTGGGAGCAAGATGCTGCAGGTTCGAGTCCTGTCACTTCGACCAAAAAAGAAGAACCACCTTTTGGTGGTTCTTCTTTTTTCGTACAAAGTTTAGTACGCTGAACCTCTCCTTTCCGCAAGGAAAGGATGTTTTGCGCTTTGCTTAACT
>JAZRTW010000114.1:0-4622 GCA_045652265.1 Eubacteriales bacterium
CCTTGAAGCCGAGGGCGATATCAACACCGAGGACGGAAGGGATATGCTAACGGAGCTTTCGGCGGTCTGCGCGAAGGTAAAGCTTGCGGGAAGCTACGATTTTGAAAACGTACAGTAAGGAGCAAGATATGGACATCATAAATGTTCAGGATTACGATATTGTCATTGGCCGAGGCGTGCTTTCAAAGGCACACGAGCTTTTAAATCTTGCCCGAAAGGTGCTCGTAGTAACGGATACGGGCGTACCGAGCGAATACGCCGAAGCGGTTATGAGCGCCGCAAAAGAGCCCTTTCTTGTGACGATACCTATGGGCGAAGAGAGCAAAAATTTGAGATCCTTTGAGCATATTTTATCCGTAATGCTTGAAAATTCTTTCACAAGAGGCGACGCGGTTGTGGCCGTCGGCGGCGGAGTAGTCGGCGACCTTGCGGGATTTTCTGCCGCATGCTATATGAGGGGCGTTGATTTTTACAACGTTCCGACGACGCTTCTTTCACAGCTCGATTCCTCAATAGGCGGAAAGACGGCGGTGGATTTTCAGGGCGTAAAAAACGTCGTAGGTGCTTTTTATACTCCTAAAAGAGTGATAATCGACCCCGACACCTTAAAAACGCTTGATGAAAGACAGCTTCGCGCGGGGCTTTCGGAGGGCATCAAGATGGCGGCTTGCTTTGACAAGGGACTTTTTGCCTGCATCGAAGAAGCAAAGGATATAAACGAGATACTCGACGAAGTGATAATCGGCTCTTTAAAGATAAAAAAGAAGGTAGTAGAGGAAGACTTCAAGGAAAAGGGGCTTCGCGCCGTCCTTAATTTCGGACACACCGTAGGCCACGCGATAGAGGCGCTCGGAGAGGGTAAATACCTTCACGGCGAGTGCGTTGCAATGGGTATGCTCCCGTTTTGCAGTGAAGGCGCGAGAGCGCGCATAAAGGCAGTCCTTGAAAAATACGGGCTCGAAACCCGTATAGAGTACGGCGCAAATGAGCTTGCGGGATATATCTTACACGATAAGAAAATGGCAAAGGATAAAATAAAGGCGGTGCTTGTGGGCGAGATAGGAAGCTTTTATTTTGACGAGCTCGGCATTTCGGACATAATAAATCGGTTGGAGGAATCAAAGTGAAAAACACTTACGGAAGCAGTATAAGCCTCACTCTTTTCGGTGAAAGCCACGGCAAAGCAATAGGCGCGGTGATAGACGGCATAGCTCCCGGACTTGCAGTCTCGGAGGAGAATATAGAAAAATGCCTTGCAAAAAGACGTCCCGACGGAATAAGCTCCACTCCGAGAATAGAAAAGGATAAATTTGAGATATTAAGCGGTGTTTTCGAGGGCAAGACTACGGGCACACCGATAGCCATAATGATACCGAACGAGAACACTAAAAGTTCCGATTACACCTACGGCATAGCGCGCCCCTCTCACGCGGACTACAGCGCGTATTGCAAGTATCACGGAAACGAGGACTATCGCGGCGGCGGACATTTTTCGGGAAGGATAACTGCGGCTCTCGTTGCCGCAGGCGCTATACTCACCGACGCTTTAAAGGGACTCGGAATAAGCATCGGAACGCATATTTTAAACTGTGGCAGTGCGTCGGACAGAGTTTTTGATGATGTAGCAAGTGATGTTGAATATCTTAAAAATGCCGCATTTCCTACACTTTCCGACGCAAGCGCACGGAAGATAACGGAAGTGATACTTTCATCACGCGAAAAAGGCGACAGCGTAGGCGGTATAACGCAGAGCGCCGTAGTAGGACTTCCCGCAGGGCTCGGTGAGCCTTGGTTTGACAGCGTTGAGGGCGATCTTGCGAAAGCGCTTTTTGCCATAGGCGGAATAAAAGGAGTCGAATTCGGACTCGGTTTCGGCTTTGGAGAAAAAAGCGGCGCGCAGGTAAACGATGCGTTCGAAATAAAAGAAGGAAAAATCATCACGAAAACAAACAATAACGGCGGTATAAACGGAGGCATCACCAACGGAATGCCCGTTATATTCCAATGCGCCGTAAAACCGACGCCGTCCGTATCCATAGAGCAGGATACAGTTAACTTTATCGAAAAAAGCGAGATTTCGCACAGCATAAAGGGACGCCACGATCCTGCGATAATAAGGCGAATATGTCCCGTCATCGACAGTATAACGGCGCTCGTCGTATGTGATATGCTTGCCATGCGCTACGGAACGGACGTATTTACGAAAGGCTTTGAAAAATGAAGTACGGACTCATAGGAGAGCATCTTTCGCATAGCTTCTCCGTAATCATACACGAAAAACTCGGAAGCTACCCTTACGAGCTTCTGGAGCTTTCGCCCGACGAGCTCGGAAGATTTATCGAAGAAAAGAGCTTTTCGGGTATAAACGTTACCATTCCGTATAAGAAGACGGTTATGCGCTATCTTGACGAGATAAGCCCTGAAGCGCAAAGGATAGGCGCGGTAAATACGGTCATAAATAAAGACGGCCGCCTTATCGGCTATAATACTGACTTTTTCGGACTTTCCGAAATGCTTGATTACAATAACGTAGATATAAAGGGTAAAAAAGTGCTCATTTTGGGAAGCGGCGGCACGAGCAAAACGGCGTTTGCCGTATGTACGCATAAGGGCGCGGGTGAAATTATCCGCGTGTCGCGCAGTGAAAGCGAAGATACGGTAAGCTACGAAAATGCGTATTTGCACCACAGCGACGCGCAGGTTATAATCAATACGACCCCCGTTGGAATGTATCCAAACACCGAGAATGTGCCGATAGACGTATCGAAGTTCGGCTTGCTTGAAGCAGTATGTGACTGCGTTTACAATCCCGTGAACACGGAGCTTGTTTTAAGAGCAAGAGAGATGGGAATAAACGCATTTACGGGGCTTTATATGCTCGTTGCACAGGGCGCTCTTGCGTCGAGTCTTTTCACGGGACGCGAGATAGAAAGGGAAGAAATAGAGCGTACGTATAAGGACGTTCTTATCAAAAAGAGCAATATCGCCCTTATCGGTATGCCTTCTTGCGGAAAGACTACGGTCGGAAGGCTTCTTTCAAAGAAGCTTGGACTTGAATTTTTCGATTCCGACGACGAGATAATAAAAACGGTCGGTATGAGCATACCCGAATATTTTGAAAAATACGGGGAAGACGCTTTCAGAGACGTCGAAAGCGACGTGATAAAAAAGCTAGCGCTTAAAAGCGGTGCTGTTATAAGTACGGGCGGCGGCTGTATAAAGAGATACGAAAACGTAAGGGCGCTAAAGCGTTGCGGGCAAGTCATATATATAGATAGACCCCTAGAGCTTCTTACCTTCGGACAAGACAGACCTCTTTCGCAAAATAAGGAAGCGGTAAAAAGGCTTTATGACGAAAGAAAGGACTTATACGAAGCGTACTGTGACGTAAAAGTTTGCGGTGCGGGGAGCGCGGAAGACGTACGTGATGAAATAGTTAACACACTCATGAAGAAAGGAAAATAAAAATGAAGCTTTTGGTCTTAAACGGCCCGAACATAAATTTTCTCGGCATAAGAGAGCCCGAAATATACGGTCGTGAAAGCTATGAGGATTTGAAAACTCTTTGTATATCCCACGCGAAAAAGCTTGGCGTAGAGGTAGAGTTTTACCAGTCAAACTGCGAGGGAGAGCTTGTAGATGCCATACAGAGAGCGTACTTTGAAAAGCTTGACGGCATAGTGTTTAACCCAGCCGCGTATACGCATACGAGCGTTGCCATCGCAGATGCTTTGAAGGCTGTGGGTATACCTACGGTGGAGGTACACATTTCGGACGTATCGAAAAGAGAGGATTTTCGAAAGATAAGCTACGTACGCCCAATTGTCAAAAAGACGATAAGCGGACACGGATTTTCGGGATATACCGAGGCGATGGACTTTCTTTGCGAGGGCAAAGGCGATGAATAAGCTTATTTTCCCGTTTACCGCAAGCGGCACCGTAAAAGCTCCTCCTTCAAAAAGCTTTGCGCACAGACTCATAATAGGCGCAGGTCTTTCTTCTGGGCAGAGCGTTATCACGGGCGTGGAAAAAAGCGAAGACGTCCTTGCCACCCTCGACTGCATAAGAGCGCTCGGTGCAAAAGCGGAGCTTTGTGAGGGTGTGCTTAAAATATCTTCCGCAAGGGCAGAAGACGTCACTCCCACGCTTCCTTGCAGAGAAAGCGGAAGCACTTTGAGATTTTTTCTGCCAATAGCTCTTGCTTTAAACGGCAAGGCGCATCTCACGGGAACAAAGCGCCTTATCGAAAGAGGCGTCGGTATATATGAGGATATCTTCAAAGAAAAAGGCATAAGCGTTGAAAGCACCGACGAGTGCGTTACCGCTTCAGGCAAGCTTTGCGGCGGAAGCTATAAGCTTCGCGGCGACGTAAGCAGTCAGTTTGTAACGGGTCTTTTATTCGCGCTCCCGCTTCTTTCCGAAGACAGCATTTTGGAACTTATCCCGCCTGTCGAAAGCAGAAGCTATATAAACATCACTCTCGGCGTTTTGAAAAGCTTCGGGATACAAATAGAAGAAAAGCGCGAAAACCGCTTTTTTATAAAGGGCGGACAAAGCTATATAGCGGGGCGCTTCGACGTCGAGGGCGACTGGTCTAACGCGGCTTTTCTTTACGGCTTTAA
>JAZRTW010000115.1:0-8056 GCA_045652265.1 Eubacteriales bacterium
AAAAAAGTGCATTCATTCGGTTAAGCACGAAAGGATACATAAGAGATGCCATTATTGAACCGAGTGAAACGTACTTCGTAAATCCCACGATAATTCCGAATATCATAAGGGATATCAAAAACGTCGGTATAGACGTGCAAAGCATAACAGATGCGCCGACGAGTATTCCCTTTCCGCCCTTGAACTTAAAAAATACGGGAAATGAGTGCCCTATCATACAGAAAAGTCCCGCAATGTAAGGCAAAAACGTCGTATTTCCGAGATAACACCCCACGAATACGCAAAGGACGGTCTTGAGCATATCTATAGCGGTAGTTAAAACAGCTCCTTTTTTGCCGTAAACTCTCGCCATATTCGTCATTCCCGCATTCTTGCTTCCGTGAAGGCTGACGTCGTCGTGATAAACGAGCTTTGACACTATCTTCGCACCGTTTAAGCTACCTACAAGATAGCTGAAGATCGCAACGCCGATCGTCGCGATAAGTAAGTAATATCCCAAATTCGGATCTTCCAAATATTTTTCGACAAGGATGCCCATGCCGAGAAACTGAAAAAGTCCAAGTCCCATTTAAATTACACCTCTTGTTACTTTGTATCGCTCGTGCCGTCGTTTCTTTCGCGGATTATAAGCTTTATCGGTGTGCCGTCAAATCCGAATACCGAGCGAAGTTGATTTTCGATATATCTCTGATATGAATAATGGAAAAGCTCTGCGTCGTTGCAGAATATGACGAACGTTGGCGGCTTTATGCTCACCTGCGTCATATAGTAAATTTTAAGTCTTCTTCCCTTGTCCGTGGGCGGCTGTACGCGCGTGACGGCTTCGTTTAGAACGTCGTTTAACATTCCCGTCGTCACTCTAGTCGAGTTACTTGCGTTGACCTCTACTATCTTCTCGTAAAGCGTATTTACCCTTTGTCCCGTCTTTGCAGAAATGAAGGCTATCGGAGCGTAGGTCATATAAGAAAGTCCGTTATATATCTGCTCTTTGAAGCGGTTTACGGTATTCGTATCTTTCTCAAGACTGTCCCATTTATTTACGCAAACTATTGACGCCTTGCCCGCTTCGTGCGCTATTCCCGCAATATGCTCGTCTTGGTCGGTAAGCCCTTCGTTTGCATCTATCATTATAAGGCATACGTCGGCACGCTCTACCGCCATGTGAGCTCGGAGCACGCTGTATTTTTCGATAGCGTTATCGACCTTGCTCTTTCTTCTGATACCTGCCGTATCAATAAATGTGAATTCGCCGTATTCGTTTGTGACGAAGGTATCAATAGCGTCTCTTGTCGTACCCGCGATATCGGAGACGATGACTCTGTTTTCTCCGAGAAGGCAATTTATAAGCGAGCTCTTTCCCGCGTTGGGCTTACCGATAACGGCAACCTTTATTCCGTTTTCATCTTCCTCGCCCTCTTGATAAGGCGGCAAAAGCTCGGTGACTCTGTCAAGCAGGTCGCCGGTGCCCGTGCCGTGAAGCGAAGATACGGCAATTACGTCGTCCATCGCAAGCTCGTAAAATTCGTAGAACTCGGAAGGCATATTGCCGACCTTGTCCACCTTATTAACGCAGATAACGCAAGGTTTGCCGCTTTTTCGAAGCATAGTTGCGATGTCCTTATCGTCTGCGGTGACACCCGTTCTCACGTCCGTCATAAAAACGATAACGTCAGCGCTTTCTATAGCAAGGCTTGCCTGCATTCTCATATGTGAAAGTATGATATCTCCCGATGCGGGCTCGATTCCGCCCGTATCGATTATCACGAATTTTCTTCCGTTCCATTCGGCATCGTGATAGAGTCTGTCGCGTGTTACACCCGGTGTGTCCTCAACGATGGATACCCTCTCGCCCGACAGCTTATTAAAAAGAGTGCTTTTGCCGACGTTGGGACGTCCGACTATAGCTACTACTGGTTTTGACATTACCGCACCCCTTACTGAAATAATTTAAAAAACGCCGTGCCGTCCGAATCAAGCGGTACGACCTCTACGTTTAATCTTTTCGAAACCTCGTCAAGACTTACGTCATCAAGGAATCTGTCCATTTCATAGCGAAGCATAACCTTTGGGATATAGAGCTTTTCACCGAGGGGCTTGCCTTCAAGCTCTTTTATGAGATCGCCGCCCGTTACGAGCCCCGCAACGTTTACGCTGTCGCCGAAAAATTCATTTTTGATCTTATAAAGCTTTAAAAAGCTTCTGTCGCCTTTAAAATACTTTTGGCATATTCTCCGTGCCGACTCGTCTAAAGTCGGGTATGCCGCATATCCCGTCGCGACGGAAAACGTCTTTGGCTTTTCCGATATTTCCTCTTCTTGGAGGCAATAATCAACGTCACTTATGAAAGAGCGCAAAAGTCCCACTCCGTTATCAAATTGCGGATAATCGCCATAGAAGCTTTCCTCGGGAATAGGGAGTTCTGCCTTTAAGTAAAGCTCGTCCGCACTATAGCAGATGCGATCTCCGTACTTTTCAAGGAATCTGTCGCCGAAGCGGTCAACTGTAGCTATAACTTCAGCCGCTTCTTCCTTCGTAAAGGCTCGCAGCGGATATAGACCTTCTCTGTGCTTCGTAAGTCCGACGGGCACAACCGCAATACTTTGAAGCGCGGGGATATATTTTTCAAGATCCGTAAGGCTTCTTTCAAGCTCTTTACCGTCATTTAATTCGGGGCACAAAACTATCTGCGCGTTGAGCCATATTCCGTTTTCGGCAAATTTATCCAAGTACGACAGGCACTTGCCTGCATTTTTGTTGTTCATAAGCTTCACGCGAAGCTCGGGGTTCGTCGTGTGCACGGAAACGTTTATCGGAGAGATGTGCATTTTAATTATTCTCTCTACGTCTTCATCGCTTAAATTGGTGAGGGTTATATAGTTGCCCGCTAAAAAGGACATACGTGAGTCGTCGTCCTTGAAGTAAATGCTCTCGCGCATTCCCTTTGGATTCTGGTCGATAAAGCAAAAGGCGCATTTATTTCTGCAGCTTCTCTTTTTGTCCATAAGATAGCTGTCAAACTCGCAGCCAAACTGCTCGTATTCGTCTTTTCTGACTTTAAGCGTAAGAAGCTCCGGCCCTCTGTGAACAAGCACCGAAAAGCTTTTTTCAGACGTATAAAAATCATAGTCGATAACATCGCAAATATTATTTCCGTCAATGGAGATAATAATATCACCTGATTTTATTCCGCATTTTTGTGCAGGTGAGCCTACAGCGACTTGTCTTACGGTAACCGTAAAAACACCCCCTTACTAAAAAATATGGGAAGAGCATCGCCCTTCCCACTTAAGATATGGATTAGTCGCCGATAACTTCTTTTCCGTCGTAGCTACCGCAGTTTTTGCATACCCTGTGCGAAAGTGTGTATTCATTGCACTTGGGGCACTTTACGAGCGTAGGAGCGTCCATCTTCCACACGCTTGAACGTCTCTTATCTCTTCTTGCTTTGGAAACTTTACTCTTCGGTACTGCCATTTGGTACACCTCAACTTTCAATATATCGCCTTATAGGCTTATAATTATTTTTTACCGTTGTTAATTGCATCAATGATCTTTTGTAATCTCGGATCTACCTGCACTTTACATTCGCAAGGCCCCTCGTTTAGATCCTTGCCGCATTTGGAGCACAGCCCGAGGCAGTTCTCGGAGCATAGTTCGGTCATAGGAAGTTCGAGGATAAAGCATCGTCTTACAATATCATCAATGTCGAGTTTTCCGTCACAAAGCACTTCGTAATCGAGGTTGTCGTCGCTGATTTCCTCGGCGGTAACACCCGTCTCATAACTGATGTTTGCGTTTCGGGAAAGCTCTTTTGCACAGCGAGCACATTGAGTAACGTAAGGGATATCGGCAAAAAGCTCCAAACGGATATATCCGCCGTGGTTGTGAGCTTTGCCCCATACGTGAGCATCTCCGTTTTGGAAAACTCCCGAGTCTTCCGCAAGATTTGCCGACGTATAGTCAAAGGATATCTCCTTTTTCTCTTCGGAAAGCAAGGGCAAAAAATCAACTGTCATAAGTCCCTTAAAACCTCCCGACTATGCCGCATAATGTAACGGCAGTATTATACACTCAAATTTAAGTATTGTCAAGGGTTTTAGTCTTCTTTTTTGAAAAAATAAGAAGATTTTTTACAAATAATAAAAAGTAACGTATTTTACGCGGCGGTATAAAATTTGAATTGATTTTATGAGCTAAATGTGATATTATATTTTTATGACTAACAAGGAGGTCGGTTATGAACGACTACAAAAAGCTATATAAAGAATGGCTTTCCTCTCCCCATCTCGACAAAGAATTGAAGGCGGAACTGTCTTCCATTGAAAATGACGAAGAGGAGATTAAATCAAGATTTTGGGCTCCTCTTGAGTTTGGCACGGCGGGCCTTCGCGGTCTTATGAAAACGGGCCTTTCTTGTATGAACGTCTATACCGTGGCGCAGTGCACGCAAGCGCTTGCGGAAAGCATAGCTGAAAAAGACAAAGAAGCGGGCGTAGTAATAACTTACGATACGCGTCTTAATTCCGACAGCTTTGCAAAACTCTCGGCATCGGTGCTTGCCGCAAACGGCGTGAAGGTATATCTTTTTGACGGTGCGCGTCCTACTCCCGAACTTTCTTTCGCTATTTTGCACCTCGGTTGCGCCGCGGGTATCAACATAACCGCATCGCACAACCCGAATATGTATAACGGATATAAGGTATTCGGCTCCGACGGCGCACAGCTTGGACCCGAGGCCGCGGACAAGATCTCTGCAATACGCGCGAAAACCGACATATTCACGGGAGCAAAGAAACTTCCTTACGACGAATGCGTAAGAAACGGTAAGATAAAGCTCATCGGTTACGAAACGGACGAAGCTTATCTCAAAAAGCTTCTTGAAGCAAGAGTATGCCCCGACGCAGTAAAATACTGCGCCGACAGTCTTGAAGTAGTCTACACTCCCCTGCACGGTACGGGACACCGGCTCGTGCCCGAAATATTAAGGCGAAGCGGAATAAAGAAGCTTCACCTCGTACCCTCTCAAATGACTCTTGACGGCTCATTCCCCACAACAAAGCTTCCTAACCCCGAATTCGTCGAAGCGTTTACGGACGCTATTGAGCTTGCAAACAAGGTCGACTCGAATCTTATTATAGGAACAGACCCCGACGCCGACAGAATGGGAATTTTGGTAAGGGGCAAGGACGGACAGATAAAGCGTATAACGGGAAATCAAGTCGGAGCTATTCTCCTTTATTACATCATATCCGTAAAAAAAGAGATGGGCGTGCTTTCAAAAGATTCATACGCCGTAAAGACCATCGTTTCCACAGACCTTGCAGATGAGATATGCACAAGAAACGGCGTTGAGGTCATAAACGTATTCACGGGCTTTAAGTATATCGGCGAACAGATTAACTTGAAGAAAAAGGCGGGCAACACAAACTTCCTTCTCGGATTTGAAGAAAGCTACGGCTATCTTTCGGGCCTTCACGCAAGAGATAAGGACGCCGTGGTGGCATCTATGCTAATCGTCGAAGCGGCGGCGTACTTCCACAAAAAAGGCAAAACCTTATACGACGTTTTGCAAGATATTTTCGAAGAATACGGCGTATATAAGGAGCTCACGGAAACCGTCGCGATAAAAGATCCCGCATTCTTGGACGTAATGGCAAAAAAGATGGACGATGCAAGAAACGCGTCACCGAAGTTTTTGGGCGGTACGGAGGTTTTAAAAATACGCGACTACAAGCTTGATAAGATAACGAATACGGTAACGGGAGAGGTCGTACCGACGGGGCTTCCCAAGTCCAACGTGCTTTATTACGAGCTTGCCGATAAGAGCGCTTTGATAATCCGCCCGAGCGGAACGGAGCCGAAGATCAAGCTGTATATTAAGATGAGAGCATCAAGCGAAAGCGAAGTCGAAGAAAAGCTCCCGCTTTATAAAAAAGCGCTCTGTGAACTTTTAGGCGAATAAAGTAAACGAGCAAACATAGCAAAGTCCGTTTTATTGGACAGGTGTTATTGTATAATACAACTGTAAAATAAAAAAGCGGAGGTATTACTATGTTTTACGTTTTTTGCGATATAAGTATCGTTCTTGCGGTGGCGGGAATAGTTCTTTCCATCGTTTCGGATATCAAAAGTTTAAAGAAAAGAAAATGCAAACGTATCGGAAGATATACGAATATTGCCGGTATCGGATTTATAGCAAGTATGCTTATGACAACGCTCTGCTTCTTCGCAGGCTTTTAGAAAGGTGAGTTATGGAAAACAAAAGATTTACCAAAAACGACAGCGGTTTTATATGTGAATACTGCGGAAAGGAAGTTTTGCCTCTTATGCAAACTTCAAGAAATCACTGCCCTTACTGCCTTCACTCAAAGCATCTTGACGTAAATCCGGGAGACAGAGCGGCAGACTGCGGAGGCGATATGGAGCCTATTTTCGCTTCTCCCGATGCAAAGAGAGGCTTTATCATAACGCACCGTTGCAAAAAGTGCGGTGCGATAAGGCGCAATAAGGCTGTCCCCGAAGCAAAAGTCCAACCCGACAGTATGGAACTTCTTATAAAGCTTACGGTAAATAACAGCTGAAATTTTAAGAACCTCGCTTTTCTAGGCGAGGTTCTTTCTTTATTTCGTTTTCGCTTTTACTATATTTTTGAGTCCTCTCAAAAGATAAAGTACGAAGGACACGAGCATCATAAGTATACATATACCGATGGATATATTTGAAACGTAAGGAGGAATGTTTATCCAAAGTATGTGAAGCACGAGCATCGAATACAAGAGAACCGTCGAGACTTTTCCGTGCCAATCAGCGCCGTCCACCCTTTTGTTTTTCTTTGCGGATATCAAATTGACCGTGCCGTTTATAATTTCCTTCACAAGAAGCATAACGAACGGTATCATCATTCTTTTGTACTTTGTAAAAAGGCAAAGCAAGGTCGCAAGCTGTGTGCACTTATCCGCCACGGGATCAAGTGCCTTTCCGATATCGCTTATCATATTAAAATGCCTTGCGATAAAGCCGTCGACGACGTCAGTTACGCCCGAAGCGATAAGAAGCACTGCCGTCAAAACGGCGTTATCTTTTACGCAATAAAGCCATACGATAAACGGTATCATCATAAGTCTTATGAATGAAAGTATGTTGGGTATGGTAAAGATATCCGACGTACTAATTTTTTTAGCGTTGCCGCTCATAATGTAATCACCTCATCTTGACTCTATCATTGTATCACGCGATGCATTAAAATGCCATAAGAATTCGCAAATTACCCATAATTTGCCATAATTCTACACCTTCTCTTCAAATCCGCCTTGACAAAATCCGTATTTGGTGTAAAATAATTCGTCGTGGACATAAAAGAAAAGAGGAGTCTTATGGTTACGTCTTTAGCCGTATGCATAATAACCTGCGTGCTTATGATATTGAGCGTGCTGTTTTTTCCTAAACTGAAAATAGGCAGATTCGCCGTCGACACGTATTGGCTCGTCACTCTTTCGGGAGCGATCTTTCTCGTTATACTCGGGCAGATCGGCTTTTCGGATATAAAAGATGCGCTTTTTGCCGATACGGCGGTCAATCCCATTAAAATATTGGTGCTCTTTATTTCGATGACCGTATTATCGGTTTTTTTAGACGAGCTCGGTTTTTTTGCATATCTTGCAAACAAAGCGCTCGGTATGGCAGGTAAAAGCCAAAACAAGCTCTTCTTTTTGCTCTACATAACAGTTTCCGTGCTAACGGTCTTCACTTCAAACGATATAATTATTCTGACATTTACGCCGTTTATTTGCTACTTTGCAAAAAACGCGAATATAAGCCCTATCCCCTATCTTATCGCGCAGTTCGTTGCGGCAAACACCTGGAGCATGATGCTTATTATCGGGAATCCAACTAATATCTATCTTGCAAGCTCGTACGGCGTCGACTTCATTTCATATTTGCAGGTTATGGTTTTACCGACGATTGCCGGGGGACTTACGTCTTTACTCGTGCTTTGGATAATTTTCAGAAAAAAGCTTTCCGCTCCGATGACGCCCGAAGTCATTAAGGTGAAAAT
>JAZRTW010000116.1:0-2219 GCA_045652265.1 Eubacteriales bacterium
GGGTGTTTCAGAAGCACAGCTTGTACGCGCCTGCGCGCGTCTTACCCCCGCGCCTCACCGCTTGGAGCTTAAAAATCTCGGCTCGTTTACGATGATAGATAACGCCTTCAACTCAAATCCCGAAGGTGCAAGGCAGTCACTTAAAGTGCTCTCCACTTTTGACGGATATACGAAGGTGATAGTGACCCCCGGATTTATAGAGCTCGGTGCTTTGCAAAAAGAAAAGAGCTTTGAATTCGGACGCCAGATAGCAAAAACGTGCGACGCGGTTATCCTCGTCGGAAAAGCCATAACAGCTGATATAAGGGCCGGCGTTGAAAGCGAAGGCTTTAGCGGCTTTTTCGAGAGTGCGGATACCTTAAACGAAGCTCTCACGCTCATAAATAAGATAAGCGGCGACAAAAAAGCGGTGCTGTTCGAGAACGACCTTCCCGATAACTACGAGCCGCAGAAAAAATAATTCGGAGGGAAAATATGAATCTTGCATTTTTCTTCGGCGGTGCGTCCGTCGAGCACGAAATTTCAGTCATAAGTGCCTGCCAGGCGATGAACGCCGCAGACAACGCAAAGTATAACGTCATACCCGTATATATGGCTAAAAACGGCAGAATGTACACGGGAGAAGCCTTAAAGCAGGTGCAAGCCTACAAAGATACGGAGGCGCTTTACAAAAACGCGACGGAGGTATGCTTTTTAAAAGCAAGCCCCTCTACGAAAATGTTCTCGCTTAAAAGACGCGGGGACAAAGTTAAGATCTGCAAGGAGCTTTCGACCATTGACCTCGCTCTGCCCGTAGTTCACGGCACGAACTGCGAGGACGGAACAATTATGGGATTTCTTGAGATAATGGGTATCCCCTACGCTTCCTGCGACGTCATCTCCTCTGCGGCGGGTATGGATAAAGAATTCACGAAATGCATCTTAAGCCGCCACGGTATTCCCGTTGTGGACTATTTTGCATTCAGAAGCTCCGAATACTTCGAAAACAAGGACGCAATACTCGATAAAATAGAAAAGGATTTCGGCTATCCCGTTATCGTAAAGCCCGCAAATTTGGGCTCAAGCATCGGTATATCAAAGGCAAGCACGCGCGAAAAGCTCGTCGACGCGCTTGACCTCGCGGCAACCTTTACGCCGAAGCTTTTAGTTGAGCACGCGGTAACGAATCTTCGTGAGATAAACTGCTCGGTGCTCGGAAGCGCGGACGAATGCGAGTGCTCCGTTTTGGAAGAGCCCGTAATGCAAGACGAAGTACTTAGCTACCGCGACAAATATATGGGCGGTGCAAAGGGCGCGAAGGGCGCTAAAGTAGGCGGTGCAAAGAGCGGAGTAAAATGCGAAGGCTCAAAGGGCGGTATGAGCTCACTTCAGAGAAAAGTTCCCGCAGATATCCCCGAAGAAATTGCAGAAAAAATAAGGGAATATGCAAAGCGCACCTTCACCGTACTCGGCTGTAACGGCGTATCGAGAATCGACTTTTTACTTGACGGCGAGGACGTATACGTAAACGAGATAAACACCATTCCCGGCTCGCTCTCGTTCTATCTTTGGGAAGCGGCGGGAGTTAGCTTTGATAAGCTCATAGACAGAATAGTTGAGTGCGGAATAAACGCCGCAAGAGAAAAATCAAAGCTCAACTTCGACTGCGGAGTAAACGTTTTGGGCGGAAAATGATTTATTTTCGTAAAATCGGTTGAAATAATCTTTTTTGTGTGGTAAAATCTTTATTTGTAAATAATATAACGGAGGATAAAAATGTATATTTTAGTTGTAAACGCAGGCAGATCATCTCTCAAATATCAGCTTTTTGTTACGGAAGGATACAAGGTGCTTGCAAAAGGTCTTTGCGAAAGAATCGGTATCGACGGAAGATTTAAGTACACGGCAGAAGGCAAGGGTAAGCTTGAGGGCGAAACTCCCATGAAAAACCACGCTGATGCTATAAAGGTGCTTATAAGCAATCTTCTCGACGAAAAGTACGGCGTTATCAAGAGCATGAGCGAGATAGGCGCTGTCGGACACAGAGTGCTCCACGGCGGTACGAAGTTCAGCGCATCGGTTTTGGTAAACGAAGCGGTAAAGGACACCATCAAGGAATGCTTCCCTCTCGGTCCTTTGCATAACCCCGCAAACCTTACGGGCATCATCGCTTGCGAGGAAGTTCTCCCCGGCGTACCCCAGGTAGCAGTATTCGATACGGCGTTCCATCAGACGATGCC
>JAZRTW010000117.1:0-3342 GCA_045652265.1 Eubacteriales bacterium
ATATCGAAACTCTCGGCTTCTTGACGAAGGCTAAAGAGATGGGTATTCCCGTTGAAAAGCTCGTAACCGACCACTATCCTTTAGAGCAGTATGTTGACGCTATGGAGAAGAACATCTCTCTCACGGGCGTTAAGATCGCTATCGTAATGGAGTAATCTTAATAAATGCATAACAAAAAGCGAGGTGGATTCCACCTCGCTTTTTCTATGTAAAAATAGCGCTTATTCTTTCGGAATATTGGGTTTGATGTCACTCGGAATAATGCTCTCATATTTTGCGCCGCTTTCCTTGTGCTCCTTCCAAGCCCTCTCTACGAGTTTGGGGTCTTGTATAAATTTAAGTCCCGTAAGCGCCATTACCTTTGCGGCGTGTATCATACCCTCGTGCATTATGGGACTGCGCGACTGGGCAACGAGCTGCCATGTGTGGCCGGGGGTGCATTTACAAAGAGCCGCGTGCATAAACATAACCGTAGGTGCGATATACGAAGCGTCGCCGACGTCTGTCGAACCCGACATCGAGGTATTCTGTTTTTTAAACGTGGGTATACTTTCGTCCAAAGGTTCATCAAGGTCGCAGTTAGGTATTACGGGCGCCATTACCTTCGCGGCAAGAAAGGCTTCCTTCGAGAAGCGTTGAGGGCCTATTTCAGCCCATGCTTCTGCAAGCGTACTGCCAACTACTTCGTTGACGAGCAGATTATTAACGCCTGATTGAAGCTCTATCTCAACCGTGGTTCCCGTCATAAGCGCGGCACCTCTTGCGATGTCGTTCACCCTTTCGAAAATTTCTTTTACTTCCGACGATTTAGGAGCACGGACGTAGAAAACAAGCGAGGCGTCAGCCTGTACTACGTTGGGGGCTGTGCCTCCCGCGTTCAAGTAAGCGTGGTGGATTCTTGCTTCGGGAATAATATGCTCGCGCAAAAATTGTGTGCCGACTATCATAAGACTGCAGGCATCGAGCGCGGATCTTCCGAGATGAGGTACGGCTCCTGCGTGAGCCGCCTTGCCCTTGAAGCTATATTTGACGTGCACGTTTGCAAGCGCGGAAATTCCCATAATGAAGTTATTTTCGGCGGGGTGAGGTGCCATAGCGATATCCATATCTCCGAAAACGCCGTCTCTTGCCATAAACGCTTTACCTGCACCGCCCTCTTCGCCGGGGCAACCGTAAACGATAAGCGTGCCTGAAAGCTTATTTTCTTCCATAATTTCCTTCATGGCAACCGCCGCCGCAACACAGCTCACGCCGATGGCGTTGTGGCCGCAACCGTGGCCGGACGCTCCTGCTTCTATCGGTTCTTCATAAGGAATGCCGTCCTTTTGGCTCATGCTGGATAAAGCGTCGTATTCACCCAAAAATCCGATAACGGGGCGGCCGCTTCCGAATACGCCCTTGAAAGCTGTGGGCATACCTGCAAGCCCCGTTTCCACTTTAAATCCATTTTCCGTGAGTGCGTCCGTAAGCGCTTTTGCGGATTTATGCTCCGCAAAGGCAAGCTCGGGGTTATCCCAAATGTAGTCGGCA
The DNA here is from genome assembly GCA_045652265.1 of Eubacteriales bacterium. Taxonomy (GTDB): domain Bacteria; phylum Bacillota; class Clostridia; order Oscillospirales; family CAG-272; genus CALCTE01. The sequence goes on from JAZRTW010000117.1 coordinate 1,531, forward strand.
ATAGCGTTAAAATATTTCGCTTTGCCGTCAAGTATATCAACAATGCGCTGTTTCATCTGTACGTCTCCTTTTGATTTGTTAAGATGATTATAAACCATATTTGCCGATATGTCCACACATTTTTGTTTTTTTATAGCAAAAATGTTTACACGGATAAAAAAATGTGATAGAATTGGGTAAATGTATACAGAGGTGATTTTCATGAAATTCGAACAGCTTGAAAGCGTTATCGAAGAAAGATATGAAGACTACGTATCGTTTTTATGCGATATTTGTTCGTTTGAGGCGCGCGCAAATGACGTAGAAATACTCAATAAAATGGTCGATTTTATTGAGGCTTATGCAAAAAAAGAAGGCTTCACCGTAGAGCGATGCCCAATGGAAAAATGCGCGGATTTTCTCTGTATTGATATGAATAAAGGCGCCGAAAAGGGCGGACTTATGCTCGCTCACATGGATACCGTTCACGAAAAGGGCGCTTTCGGCGAAAACCCCATAACGCGCCTTGGAGACAGAATAATCGGCCCCGGTGTTATCGACTGTAAGGGCGGTATTGCTGTCGCACTTCTTGCGATGAAGACGCTTCTTCAAAACGGTTATCCAAAACACCTTCGCCTTTTGCTCACTTCGGACGAAGAGGTATCAAACGTCCTTGGCGGAGAAGCGGAGCTTGAGTTTTTTAAGGAAAAATGTGAGGGCTTTCCCTGTGCGCTCAACTGCGAGCTTTCCGAAAACAACAGAGTCGTAATTTCGAGAAAAGGTATATGCAAATACAGAATTGACGTAAAGGGTATATCGGGACATTCGGGAGTTCATTATTTCGAATGCAGAAACCCCATAGAAGAAGCGGCTCATAAGATAATTGCTTTGCAGTCAAAGAGCGAAAGAGGCGGTATAACCTACAGCTGCAATATCATAAACGCGGGCGGCAATATGGTGAACGTCATTCCCGAAACCTGCACGGTGCTTGTGGACGTACGCTTCCCGCAACGAAAGGATATTGATACGGTGGCGGATACCATAGAGCGTATCGTCGGTACGTCTTATGTGGACGGCACCTCTGCCGAGTGTTCGCGCTTGACTGTAAGACCTCCTATGGAAAGGAACGGAAAGACCGACGAGCTTTTCGAAAAGATAGTAGGCATCTCCCGTAAATACGGGATTGGAGAGATAACTCCTTTTGAGTCGGGCGGCGGCTCCGATTCCTGCTATACGCAGGCGCTCGGTGTTCCCTCTCTTTGCGGAATGGGCGCAATCGGTAAGTTTTGCCACACGACCAACGAATACGTAATCACGCGCTCCGTGGCACAAAGAGCAAAGCTCATTTCCGCATTTTTTATGGAATCCATTTAAAAAGCACTTGAACTGCACGCTGTAGGGTGATATAATAGGCTGTATTTCGGAGGTGAAAGCTGTGTTACTTGCGTTTGATGCGGGAAATTCGACGGTAAGCGTCGGAGTGTTTTCAATAGAAAGCGGAGAGCTTCTTGAAAGCTTCGTTTTGACGGCGGACAAAACCAAAAGTTCCGACGAATACCTTGTGAGTATATGCTCGATGCTTGATTTTAAGGGTATAGACAGAACGCTTATCAAGGCGGCGATAATTTCGTCGGTTGCACCGAATCTCACGAAAAGCATAAAGGAAGCGGCGCATAATATAGTCGGCGCGGACGTAAAGACCGTAGGCCCCGGACTCAAAACGGGCTTTCCGATAAAAATAGATAATCCCTCCGAGCTCGGAAGCGACATCGTCGCAAACGCTCACGCGGCTATCGAAATGACGAAGGGAAGCACTACGGGCGTCATAATTAT
>JAZRTW010000118.1:0-2305 GCA_045652265.1 Eubacteriales bacterium
GCTTATACAACCACTGTAGCTGTACTTTCCGCCATCGTATGACTCCCCGCCCTTATGTATGTGTCCGAGAGCTATGTAGTCAACATCAAGCGCGTCAAGAAGCTTTTTTCTTATGGGACAATAGTTAGATAAAGGATCCTCTGTGTCTCCGTGCGCGAGGACTATGTTTATCTTTGTTTTATCCGCCGGAGCAAAATTTTCAAGAGAGCACTCCCTCATCGCTCTTGACGTAAACGAATATCCGTAAACGTCGGTGTTTATATCGTCAAAGGAGAATCTCTCCACTCTGTCACTTTTAAAAATAAATGCGTTTTCGGGCCACAAAACCGAATCGAATATCCCTCCCTGCGTGTAAGGGTCATGATTTCCGCAGGAAATAACGAATCTGCAATCGGGCAGGGAAGCTATTTCCCTCGTGACGTAGGAAAGCGTTTCAAAGCTTACCGCTCCCGCGTCGTCAAACATATCGCCCGCTATTAAGAATAACTGCGTTTTTTCCATACGCGCTCTCTCGACGGCTTTTGAAAAAGCCGACAAAAGCTGTGCGCGCCTTGCTTTTGCTTCCTTCGGAGTACAAGACGAAAAAAGCGTGTCGATATGCAGATCCGCACAATGTAAAATTTTTACCATATCTACTCCTTGATAATAAAAGGGGTGCTTCTGTAAACGTCGGCAAGGGAAAGCGTATTTCCCTGCGCGTTAAACGCAAAGAGCGCTCTTTTTGCCTCTCTTTCAAAATATGCCGCCGCCTCGTCTCCCAAAAGTCTTACGTCGGCACTTTTGGACAATACTGGTATTTTCGATTTCTTTATCTCCGCGCCCGCCGAAGCTCTTAAAGCAAGAAGCTTTACGTATCTTATGGGCTCGTCCCACTCCTTTTTCGTTATTCCGAGTGCCGTACATAAGCTCATACGGCGACGTCTCGCGCTTGTATAGTGCTTGACGGAGAGCCTTTCGTAATACTCGGAAATATTCCTTGACTGTCTTGCACATTCCTTGATTTTAGGTGCGAAATCCTTAGGAACGTCCGCAAAATCGCCGTCTGCAAAAACGAGAGCCGATAAAAAAGCTCTTTCGTAGTTTTCCTCTTTTCTCATTCTGCCGCCGGCTATCGCTTCTTTAAAGACATCACTTGCCGCGCTCGGCATAAAGGGCGACATATCCGCATTTTTCACAGCGAGAGCCCGAAGCGCCGTAGCGGAACATATACCGTCGCCGCCGCTTCGATTTATCGGCAGAAAGTCTAAATCGAAATCCTTCAAGGCGTTTATATATTCGACCGCAAGAATATCGTTCGGGGTGTTTGGAAAACCTCCGTCGCCGTAAAGTGTGCGATATGCAAGCTCTCTTGCCTCGGGATATGAGTTGTCCTTAAGATAAAGCGTAATTTTTTCATCAAGTTCTTTGCTGTAAAGTCGCTCACTCATTTTCACGAGGGCTTCCTTATCGCCGCTCTCGCTTCCGAAAACAAGCACGTCGCAAATACCCATGGCGGCTATAAGCCTTATCGCGTTTCTTGCGTATATCTGCGCGGGTGCAAGGCAAAATGCCGAGGGAAGCTCAAACACTCCGTCCGCGCCGCAAAGAGTGGCGGCTCTTGCCCTATCGGAAGCCGAAAACAGCGCTATTTCGCCCCTTTGAACGAACTCCCCGCTCATAAAGCAAAATATCTTTTTGTCGGGATATGCGATTTTCGCCTTTTGTATCAAAGCAAGATGCCCGTTGTGAAAGGGGTTATATTCGCAAATAATGCCCAGTGCTTTCATAGCTTCCTCAATACAAAATATGCCTTTTCACTCGTCTTTTCAAGAGGTGAAAAGTCGGTGTCACCGTAAATTCCGCTTATCTCAAAGCCTGCATCTTTTGCAAGGCTTTCAAGCTTCTTTATGCTGTGATATTTTTGGGTATGCTCTTCGTCATATCTTTCCCAAAGACCGTTTTTCTTTACGGAAAAGAGGCTTAAGAAAAACTTACATCTCTTGCTTGTCCCGTTATATAGATTTTGCCAAGAAAGAAAAGCGTTTTCACTTTCCAAAGCGTAGCAGTTATCCGCATATACGTTTTCGTAGCGGTATAGAGTATTAACGTCAAAAATCATGACTCCGCCTTTTTTAAGGCAAGCGTGAGAGGAATTAAAAAATCCCGAAAGCTCCCTATCGTACAAAAGATAGTTCACGCTGTCAAAGGTCGATATGACCGCATCAAAGTCCTTTCCTACGGCAAATGCGCGCATATCCGCTCTTACAAAGCAACCAGCCTGTCCCTCTTCCCTGACCTTTTTATCGGCAACGGAAAGGGCGTCCTC
>JAZRTW010000119.1:0-1665 GCA_045652265.1 Eubacteriales bacterium
AATACGTCGACGGCAAGTACACGTGCAAAGTTAAGTACTTTGACTTAAAAGAGGTTGCAAACGCCGAAAAGGGAGTTCCTGCCGAATGGATAAAGCCCGACGGAGAGGGAATGACGAAGGAATTCATTGACTACGCTCTTCCGCTCATCTACGGTGAAAGTAAGGTTGTTTACGAAAACGGACTTCCGAGATTTGCAAGACTCAAAAAGATACCCGAATAATGCGTATCAGATTCGGTAAAAAGCATTTAAGAATATTATTTGTCGCTTTCGTTGCGGCTATGCTCGTTGAAGGCATAGCCGCATTCGTTAATATGGAAGGGATATTTTCATATCGCGCAAACAAATTCGAAAAATATCCCGATTACAGCGGCGCGCCTTACGCAGTAATTAACGGTAACGTACCGTATTTTACAGGCGAAGAAAAAACCAGCAAGAACTCTTTTGAGTATTACGGCGACCTTGATAAGCTTGGAAGATGTACCGAGGCAGTCGCTTGTCTTAGCACGGAAACCATGCCGAGCGAGGAAAGAGGAGATATAAGTAATATAAAGCCGACCGGCTGGCATACAATAAAATACGATTTCATCGACGGAGAATATCTTTACAATCGTTGCCACCTTATAGGCTTTCAGCTTTCGGGGGAAAACGCCAATGAGAAAAATCTCATAACGGGAACGCGCTATATGAACGTCGAAGGAATGCTTCCGTTCGAAAATATTGTTGCCGATTACATAAAAGAAACAGCAAATCACGTAATGTATCGCGTCACACCCGTATTTCGCGGCGATAACCTTATTGCAGACGGCGTTTATATGGAGGCGTACTCTGTGGAAGACGGCGGAGAGGGAGTTTGCTTTTGCGTTTTCGTTTATAATGTTCAACCGAAAGTCAAGATAGATTACAAAAACGGCGAAAGCATAGAAAAATGAGAAATTTCTTCAAAAAATTACATAAAAAATATTTACAAACGTAAAAATCGGTATTATAATAACTCTATTAAGTATGGAGGTTTAAGATATATGGATAGCAACAAAAGACCGGAAACAATGGAAAGAATAACAAGCTTCGAACTCGCCAATGCTTTTATTGAAGAGCAGGTCAAAGAGATCAGAGCGCAGGTCGGCGACAAAAAGGTGCTCCTTGCACTTTCCGGAGGCGTAGATTCTTCCGTAGTCGCGGCACTTCTTATCAAGGCGATAGGCAAACAACTCGTTTGCGTACACGTAAATCACGGACTTATGCGCAAGGACGAGAGCGAAAACGTTATTAAAGTTTTTCGCGAAGGACTTAACGCAAATCTTATATACGTAGGTGCTACCGACAGATTCTTAAATCTTCTTGCAGGCGTTTCCGATCCCGAAAAGAAGAGAAAAATAATCGGCAAGGAATTTATTGAGGTATTTGCCGATGAAGCAAGAGCGCTTGAAGGAATCGAGTTCCTTGCGCAAGGAACTATCTACCCCGATATTTTGGAGAGCATCAAGCAGGCAGAAGGTAAAAAAGCGGTTAAATCGCACCATAACGTAGGCGGACTTCCCGAGGACCTTCAGTTCTCGCTCGTTGAGCCCATAAAGCTTCTTTTCAAGGACGAAGTAAGAGTAGTCGGCGAAGCGCTCGGACTTCCTCACGCTATGGTATACCGTCAGCCGTTCCCCGGCCCCGG
>JAZRTW010000120.1:0-2106 GCA_045652265.1 Eubacteriales bacterium
CGGTAAGTATCTCCTCAAGAAGCTCTGCCGCCTGCACGCAATAGCCGCTCTGTTCTTCCATAAGCTTAAAATAATCATTTTTAACTTTAGCCATTTCCTTATTCCTTTCTTTACCGTTTATTTACTAAAATATCATCAAAAACAGCTTTGATACCAAATATCCCAAAAGTCCGCATCCTGGGAACGTAAATACCCAAGTGAGCACGAGCTCTTTTACGACGCTCCAGTTTACGTTGCTCATTCTTCGTGCGGCACCTACGCCCATTATCGCCGTGGTCTTCGTATGCGTGGTGCTTACGGGTATACCCGTGAAGGACGCAAGAAGAAGACAGCCCGTGGAAACGAGGTCGGCGGCAAATCCCTGGTAGGGCTTAAGTCTTACCATATCCATTCCGACGGATTTGATTATCTTGTAACCGCCTATCGAAGTGCCGAGTCCCATTACGACCGCGCACACTACCATAAGCCATATCCAGTCGCCCGCATTAAAGCCGTTTTCGGGAAGCTCCATTCCTTGAGCAAGATAAGAACCCATAATGAAAATAGCCATAAACTTCTGGCCGTCCTGCGCGCCGTGCATAAACGCCATCATCGCACCGCCCGCGACCTGACCTTTGGAGAAAAACTTTTCGCACTTTAAGCGGTTTCTTTTCTTAAAAGACTGCGTTATTATCTTCGATACCGCATAGCCTGCGGCAAATCCAAGAAGCGTTGAAAGGCCGAGTCCGTATATGACTTTTATCCACTCACTGCCGTTTATGGTACCGCCGGGGATAGCGAGAGCCGCACCCGAAAGTCCCGCGATAAGAGCGTGTGATTCGCTCGTTGGGATACCGAAATACCACGCCGCCGTCGCCCATACTACGATGGCAAGCATCGCCGCGCAAAGCGCGATAAGCGAATCCTTACCCGTACCGAAGGTTACCATCTTCGTTACGGTCTGCGCGACGTTCGGTGCTATCATCGTCATAATGAAAACGCCGAGTAAGTTGAATATCGCCGCCATAACGATAGCCTTTCTGACGCCGATAGCCCTCGTGGAAACGCAGGTTGCGATAGCGTTTGGTGCGTCCGTCCAACCGTTGACCAAAATAACCGCAAGCGTCAGTATCGTCGATACCAAAAGCATCGGGTTTGCAAACATAATCTCAAGAAATTCGAAAAGTCCCATAGACCGAAATCACCTCGTAAAAAATCTTATTGAGCCCAATCCGCAAGTTTTAACATTCCCTCTTTGCTTCCCGAAAGATAGAGTATATCTTTTTCGCGGAATGCGTAATCCGGCCTTACCATTTCAAGAACCGTGCCGCTGTTTTCTATCGCCACGATGTTGACTCCGAAGCGTGCACGAAGATTTACCTCGACGACCGTCTTACCTATTGCCTGCGGCGGAAGCATTATTTTCGAAATGTTTATCTTCTCCGAAAGCTGAACGAAGTCGAGCACTCTGGACGTTTCAAGTCTGTGAGCAAGTCTTACCGCCATATCGTGCTCGGGATAAACGACGTCCGCACCGAGCTTTTTAAGTATCTCGCCGTGCTCTATGCTCGTCGCTTTAGAGATAACGTGCGGTATCTCCATACTTACGAGGTTAAGCGTCGTAAGTATCGACGTATCTATATGTTCGCCTATGCACACTACGGCAACGTCGCAGTTTTTCAGTCCCGTATCGAGCAAGGTCTTTTTATCAAGATTCTTCGCAACGAAGGCGTTTTCCGTAACCTCGCGCATCTGTGCTACCTTCTCCTCGTCGCTGTCAAGCACTATAAGCTCTGCACCGCTCTCGGCAAGCTCCTTGGCAAGAGCCATACCGAAACGCCCAAGGCCTATGATGCCGTAAATGAGCTTATTCTTTTTCTTTGAATTAAACATACGTTATTTCCTTTCTTATCCGACAGATATATTTCCTTCAGGATATCGGAAGCTTTCGCCGCGAGAAAAATACCAAAGGCTCACGATGGTAAGCGGACCGAGTCTTCCTATATACATAACGATTATAGAGATTATCTTTGCGCCAACCGAAAGTGTGGGCGTAATGCCTGTGGAAAGTCCCACCGTTCCGTATGCGCTCGTCATTTCAAAAAGAAGATCGCGCAAAGGAAGCGT
>JAZRTW010000121.1:0-5462 GCA_045652265.1 Eubacteriales bacterium
GGAGTTATCTCGTTTCTGAAGGACTTACCTACCTGTGCAACGCCAAAGGGAACTTTCTTTCTTGCGCTTCTTTGAATGTTCTTGAAGTTTACGAAAATACCCTGTGCAGTTTCGGGACGAAGGTATATCTCGTTCTTGCTGTCCTCTGTTACGCCCTGGAAGGTCTTAAACATAAGGTTGAAGTGGCGGATATCGGTAAAGTCGTGCTTTCCGCAGGAGGGGCATACGATACCCTTCTCCTCGATGAAGTTTTTAAGCTGCTCGTCCGTCCAACCGTCCGCAGCTTCGCCCGTTACGTCCTCGATAAGCTTATCTGCTCTGTGGCGCGTTTTGCAGGCGCGGCAGTCCATAAGGGGATCGGAAAATCCGCCTACGTGGCCCGATGCTACCCATACCTCTCTGTTCATAAGGATAGCCGCGTCCATACCTACGTTATAGGGGGACTCTTGGACGAATTTCTTCCACCAAGCGCGCTTTACGTTATTTTTGAGCTCTACGCCCAAGGGGCCGTAGTCCCAAGTGTTTGCAAGGCCGCCGTATATCTCGCTTCCCGCAAAAATGATACCTCTGTTTTTGCAGAGTGCTACGATTTTGTCAAAAGTCTTTTCTGAATTGTTCATTTTATATCCTCTTTCGCTTATTTGTATTATTCGTGGAAGAACAGGGGGAGCTTTTCAAGATAGATTATATCGTCTCTGTCCTGCGCGTCGCCCTCTGCGAGTATCGCCATTTTGCCGACGATATTGCCGCCTACGCTTTCAACGAGGCTTTCGAGCGCCTTAAGGCTTTCGCCCGTGGAGATAACGTCGTCGATTATGACGACTCTCTTACCTCTCATCGCCTCGGCGTCCTTTTCGTCTATATAAAGCGTCTGCGTCTTCGCCGTCGTAATGGAATTGACTTCCACTTTTACGGGATCGACCATATACGCTTTAAGTCCCTTTCTCGCCAAAAGATAGCCTTCACCCATCTGACGCGCCATTTCGTATGCAAGCGGAATACCCTTGCTCTCGGCGGTGATGATTATGTCGTGCTCGGGGATTCTCTTTACAAGCTCCTTTGCACAGGCAACGGTAAGCTCAACATCGCCGAAAATAACGAATCCCGCTATGGAAAGCTTATCGTTTAAGGGGCATATCGGGAGCTTGCGTTCAAGCCCCGCTATTGTCATACTGTAATATTCGGTCATCTTTCTTCCTCCTTACTTAACCCATCGTCTCGGGAAGCTTCTTGCCGCCTAAAACGTGGAAGTGGATATGCTTTACGCTCTGGCAGCCGTCTTCGCCGCAGTTATTTATTATGCGGTAGCCGTTGGTTATACCCGCAAGCTTTGCGATTTCGGGAATCTTCTCAAAAATGTACGCGATATACGCGCTGTTTTCGGCGTTTATATCGTCTGCACACGCAACGTGTATCTTGGGAATCACAATGATATGCACGGGAGCTTGAGGTGCGATGTCCTTGAAGGCCTTGATTTTGTCGTCCTCATACACCGTATTCGAGGGTATCTCCCCTGCAATTATTTTACAGAAAAGGCAGTCCATTTGTTTCCTCCTCGTTCGCAATTATATTGCACTTATTTTGCAAGTATTTCTTTTACTGCCGCAAGCGCTTCGCCTATCTTTTCGATATTCTTACCGCCCGCAGTCGCGCTGTCAGGACGTCCGCCGCCTCCACCGCCTGCAATGCTTGCAACCTCTTTGATGAGCTTGCCCGCGTGAGCGCCCGCCTTAACGGCATCTGTGCCACAGCAAGCAACAAATGTAAGCTTACCGCCGTCTACGCTTGCGAGTACGCATACCGCGTTTTGATGTACGTCCTTTACAAAGTCGCAAACGTTTCTTGCAAAGTCTACGCTTACGTTATCGAGTCTTGCCGTAATAAGCTTGTACGCGCCGACGTCTTCGCTTAAATTCATAAGCTCGTCAGCCTTCGCTTTTGCCATGCCCTTTGCCGCCTGCTCTATCTGTGCTTTAAGCTCTTTCGTCTCTTCCAAAACGGCGCTTGCTCTTTTTGCGATATCCGCAGGAGTCTGCGCTTTCAAAACGCCCGCCGTCTCGTTTATAAGAGCTTCTTTTTCCGCCATAAGCTTCAAAACGCCCTTGCCCGTCGTGCACTCTATTCTTCTTACCCCCGCCGCGACGGAGCTTTCGGAAAGTATCTTGAAAAGACCGAGCTTTGCGATTTGGTCGATATGCGTTCCTCCGCAGAGCTCCGTGGAAAAATCGCCCATTTTTACCATTCTTACGGTTGCGCCGTACTTTTCGCCGAAAAGTGCCATAGCGCCGTTTTTCTTTGCCGTTTCGATATCCGTTTCAAGAGTTTCGACCTCGGCGCCCGCCATAATTTCTTCGTTTACGAGAGCCTCTACCGCAAGTATCTCCTCTTTCGTCATAGCCGCGAAATGCGAGAAGTCGAATCTTCCCCTCTCCGCATCAACGTAGGAGCCCGCCTGCTCAACGTGCGTGCCGAGAACCTTACGGAGTGCCGCTTGCAAGAGGTGGAGAGCGCTGTGATTTCTACGGATAGCTTCGCGCTTTTCCATATCAAGCTTTACCGTAACCTCGTCACCCACTTTAAAGCTTCCGTCCGTTACGGTTGCAAGGTGGATATATATTCCGTCGGTCTTTTTCGTATCGTTTACGGTAAGCGCCGCGCCGTCCTTTTCGATAAAGCCCGTATCGCCTACCTGACCGCCGCCCTCGCCGTAGCATACGGTCTTGTCAAGTATTATACTGCACTCGCCCTCGCTTATTTCGTCCGAAGCGCCGTCTTCGCCGATAATTGCGACAATCTTCGCTTTCGTTTCGTATGAAGTATATCCGACAAACTCCGTAGGCTCTATACCCGAAAGCGCGGTCTTTGAGCTGTCGCTCCAGCCGCTTATGTTCGCTCTTGCATTTCTCGCCCTCTCCTTCTGCTCCTTCATAAGCTTGGTGAAGGTCTCTTCGTCAAGGGAAAGTCCCGCTTCCTCTGCTATCTCTCTGGTGAGGTCGATGGGGAATCCGAAGGTATCGTAGAGCTTAAACGCATCTTCACCCGAAAGCACGCACTCGCCGTTTTCCTTTGCCTTCGCGGTCATACCCGAAAGTATGTTAAGTCCCGAGTCGATAGTCTGCGCAAAGCGCTCCTCCTCTATCTCGATAACCTTAATTACGTAATCGTGCTTTTCGAAAAGTTCGGGATACGCGCCCTTGTTTTCGCCGATAACGACCTCGCAAAGCTCGTGAAGGAAAGCTCTGTCAATGCCGAGAAGCTTTCCGTGGCGTGCGGCGCGGCGAAGTATTCTTCGCAGTACGTAGCCTCTCCCCTCGTTTGAGGGGATAACGCCGTCGGATATCATAAACGTAGCGCTTCTGATGTGGTCGGGAACAACTCTTATGGAAATATCGTCCTTTGCGTCGTCGCCGTAGTTCTTATTTGCATAAGAGCATACGGTTTTAAGTATCTTCTGCACGGTATCGACTTCGAAAAGGTTGTCCACGCCCTGCATAACGCACGCAAGTCTCTCAAGTCCCATACCCGTATCTATGTTCTTCTGCGCAAGCTCCGTATAGTTGCCCTTGCCGTCGTTGTTAAACTGCGAAAATACGTTATTCCATATCTCCATAAATCTGTCGCAATCGCAACCGGGACCGCAATTTTCGCTTCCGCAACCGTACTTTTCGCCTCTGTCGAAATATATCTCCGAGCAAGGACCGCAGGGTCCGCTTCCGTGCTCCCAGAAGTTATCGGCTTTTCCGAGCCTGGTTATCTTCTCGGGTGCAAGACCGATTTCTTTAGTCCATATCTCGAACGCTTCCTCATCGTTTTCGTAAATGGAAGGATAAAGTCTGTCACCGGGAATTTCAAGGCACTCGGTTAAAAATTCCCACGCCCATTTAATAGCCTCAACCTTGAAGTAGTCGCCGAAAGAAAAGTTTCCGAGCATCTCAAAATAGGTTCCGTGGCGCGCCGTATGGCCTACTCTTTCAAGGTCGGGCGTACGGATACACTTCTGGCAGGTGGTAACCCTTCTTCTCGGAGGTTCTTCCTCACCCGTGAAAAACTTTTTCATAGGCGCCATACCCGAATTTATAAGCAAAAGAGATTTGTCGTTGTTAGGCACAAGTGAGAAACTTCCGAGTCTCAAATGCCCCTTGCTCTCAAAGAAAGAAAGATACTTTTCTCTGAGTTCGTTAAGTCCTGTCCACTGCATATATTTACCTCTCTTAAACATATTTCTTCTCAATTTTAATATTATATCAAAAAATAATCGCCGTGTAAATAGTTTTTGAGGCTTTATGAACGAAATTTCGCGCTTTTTTACTCACCTTCAAAAAAATCCTTTACAAAACAAAGGAACGTGTGATATACTACTAATAAGTATATACATTTTTACACAAGGAGAGGAATATGGATCGCTTACTCAAACTCATTGAAGACGATTGCAGACTTACAAACGAACAGCTTGCCGCAATGCTCGGAAAGGAAACGGGCGACATAGCCAAAATGATAAAGGCGTACGAAAAGGACGGCGTAATAGTCGGCTATAAGGCGCTCGTGGATTGGGATAAAACGGACAGAGAGAGCACCACCGCGCTTATCGAGCTCAAGGTCACGCCTCAAAGAGACAGTGGTTTTGACAAGGTCGCGGAGCGCATATATCAATACCCCGAGGTGCAGAGCCTTTATCTCATTTCGGGCGGTTTTGACCTTGCAATAATAATAGAGGGACGCACTCTTCGCGAGGTGGCTTTATTCGTTGCGGAAAAGCTCTCCACTCTCGACGAGGTAACGTCCACGGCAACTCACTTTGTTTTGCGTAAGTATAAGGAAAAGGGCGTCATCTACGGCAAGCCCTTCGAGGACGAAAGAGGTAACGAGTTTTAATGAATTACGATAAGATCATTTCAAAAAAGGCTGCCGAGATAAAACCTTCGGGCATACGTAAATTCTTTGATATGCTTGACGATATGAAAGACGTCATCGCCCTTACCGTCGGACAGCCCGATTTCGTCACTCCGTGGCATATACGCGAGATCGGCGTAGAGTCGCTTGTAAAGGGTAAGACCTACTATACCTCCAACAAAGGCACTCTTGAGCTTCGCCGCGAGATAGCAAGCTATCTTGACCGCCGCTTTAAGCTAAATTACTCCGCGGAAGACGAGATAATCGTCACAGTCGGCGGAAGCGAGGCAATAGATATTGCGATGCGAAGCATAATAGACCCCGGCGATGAGGTAATCGTTGTCGAGCCGTCTTTCGTGTGCTATAAGCCCATCGCGTCTTTGTGCGGCGGCGTTCCCGTTATTGCCGAAACGTATGAAAAGGACAACTTCAAACTGACGGCGGAAACTTTAAGAAAGTGCATTACGGATAAAACGAAGATTCTCGTTTTGCCTTCCCCGAGTAACCCTACGGGCGCAATTATGACGGAAAAAGAGCTTCGTGAGATAGCCGACGTGCTTCGCGGCACAGAT
>JAZRTW010000122.1:0-4894 GCA_045652265.1 Eubacteriales bacterium
GATGTTTGCGGCGTCGATAGCGCCTTCTGCCGCACCCGCACCGATGAGCGTGTGTATCTCGTCGATAAAGAGTATAACTTTTCCGCTTTTTTCGACTTCTTCCATCACTTTTTTGAGCCTCTCCTCAAACTCGCCTCTGTACTTTGCGCCCGCGAGCATATTTGCTATATCCAAGGTGACTATCTCTTTGTCAATGAGTGTCTCCGATACTCTGCCCTCAACTATTTTTTGAGCAAGCCCCTCTACCGCGGCGGTCTTTCCCACACCCGGTTCGCCGATAAGGCAGGGATTGTTTTTTGTACGGCGGGAGAGTATCTGTATCACCCTTTGCATTTCCGTATCTCTTCCGATTATGGGGTCGAGCTTATTTTCTCTTGCCATATCGGTAAGGCATCTTGCGTACTTTGCAAGAGTGGGGCAGTCCGAAAGCGCGCCCGTCGATTTCGCGCCTGATTTTTTCGCGCTTTGGTAAAGCTCATTAACCGACTCTTCATCTTCATCGTCCTCGTCACCGCCGTTTTTCATAATGGCGGCGAGCTTGTTGCCGAGAGAGAGGAGCGATACGCCGAGAGCGCTTATTATTTTTGCACCGACGCAGTCAGCTTCGCTTAAAACGGACAGCAACAAATGCTCCGTGCCGATATTCTCACTCGAAAGGCGCGATGCCAATATTTCCGCAACGGAGATTATCTTTTTTGAGCGCGGAGTGAAGTCGTTTTCCGAAAGCTTCGTTGGCGCTCCCTTTCCGTATGCGTCCGCAACGACCTTTTCTATTTCCTCACAGCCTATTCCTTTTTGCAAAAGAAGCTTTGCGCCGACGCTATCTTTTTCTGTTGCTATTCCGTAGAGAATGTGCTCGCTTCCCACGTAGCCGTGGCCCATTTCCATTGCAAATTCAAGTGCGGCGTTTAAAGCGTTTTCCGCAGATTCCGTGTATTTCATTATCATTTACCTCCTTACAAAAGGCTTCTTATATATTCCGCGCGTACCTTATCTCTCGTGCTCTCGTTTGGTAAAGCGGCACTTTCGGAAAAGAGAGTATGCGCGGCTGTCTCAATAAGCAGCTTGTTTAACGTTTCGTTTTTTACGTTTTCGCATATTCCGAGGCTGACGCCGAGACGGAGCGCTGAATAGTGGTCAACGAATTCCTTTGCCGACATAAGCCTTGCGTATTTAAGCGCACCTTCTGCTCTGAATACCATATCTTCAACCGCCGTCGGCGCGGAATTATACATTTGCTTTCGTGCGTTTCTTTCTCTGTCGATAAGCTGGGATACGAACGAGTTCATCTTCTCGCACAGTCCCGCTTCGGAAAAGCCTAAAGTTTCTTGGTTGGATATCTGATAGAGATATCCGCTTGCCTTGCTTCCCTCTCCGTAAAAGCCCCTTACGGTAAAGCCAAGCTGGGGCGCTATTTTAAGAACCTGCGCCATCTGCTTTGTCATGGTAAGAGCTGGAAGATGCATCATTACCGAGAGGCGAAGCCCCGTACCGAGATTCGTGGGGCATTTCGTAAGATAGCCGAGCTTTTCGTCAAAGTCAAATTCTATGCTTTCCGAAAGGAGCGAGTCTATCTTATCCGCCGTATCGAAGGCTTTTTCGATATCAAAGCCCGAGACGATTGACTGAATACGCAGATGGTCTTCCTCGTTTATCATTATCGCCATTCCCATTTCCTCTGACAAAACGAGCTGTTTTGGGAGTACTCCCGAGAGAAAATCAGAGCTTATATAGTGCTTTTCGAAGTATGAACTTGCCTTGTTGTCGCCGAGAGAGGAAAAGTCAATAAACTCACACTTATCAAAATGCGCTCTCGATAAAGCGTCGTCTACGAGAGAAACTATCTTTTGCGAGCCGTCCTTGTTTAATTTCGGACTGTACGGAAAGCCTTTTACGTTGCGCGCAAGCCTTGCGCGCGTGCTTATTACGACGTCGTCGTCACGACCGCCCTTTTCATACCATGCGCTCATATTATTTTCCTCCTTCCAATTTTTTAATCTTATCGCGAAGCTCCGCGGCTTTCTCGAAGTTTTCGCATTTTATCATTTCTTCCTGCTCGCTCTTTAACTTCGCGATTCGCTCCTCTTTCGTAAGGCGCTTTGTCTTGGGCTTCGGATCTTCTTTGGGAGCTTTCTCTGCGCTTTTATTGGGAGTTTTGCCCTTATGAAGCGGCAAGGAATGCAGTCTTGATACCGTCGGCATAAGCTCTCGTTCGAAGACCTTATAGCAATTTCCGCAACCGACCTTGCCCGAAGCGGATATCTCGGAGAAACTGCTGTTACATACGGGACATCTTTCCGCCTTCGTTTTCATAAAAGGAGAGGAGAGCATATCCCCAAACAGAAAATCCGATACTGAAAAGCTCGTTTCAAAACCACACTCCTTCGCGCAGTCGGAGCAAAGATACATCTCAACCGTGTTATTTCCTACGGTTCTGACTATATGAGTATTTGCTTCTTTTTGTTTGCAATGTTGACACAACATATTATTCACCTCATTTTTCGTAGTTTAAAAGTCCGAGCACCGAATGACGTAAGACCGACGCCCTTATGATGTTTCGCATTGAGAGGGGGACGTCACATAAAGCGCTGTCGGATATCGCAAGCTTCAAAATTTCAGCTTCGCGCTTCGTTATTATTCCCTCGCCGTAAAGATTTGTGATAAACGCCGCCGCGCTTTGATAGTCTATACTGTTATTTATAGCATTTAAAAAGTGCATAACGTAGCTTATTTTGTCAAGCTCGATTTTTTTAATGCGAACGTATCCGCCACCGCCTCTGCGGCTTTCGACTATATAACCCTTCGCGGGTGTGAAGCGTGAGGTTATTACGTAATTTATCTGGCTTGGTACGCAACCGAGCCTTTCGGCAAGCTCGTTTCTTTGAAGTTCCGTGACTCCGCCGCCGTCACAAAGCAAAGCTTCTATAATTTGAGCTATCTGTTCACTCATTAACATTTGAAAACACTTCCTTTCTTTACGCTCATATTATACCGCAAAAGTCAAAGAAAGTCAAAGTCAGAGAAAGTCAAAGTCAAACAAGGTCAAAAAGATAAGTGAGCATACACGTTCGTATGCTCACTTATTCTCACCTATACTCTTTTTTTCTCGTTTTTTCTTTAGTTTAGTGCGATTTTAAGGCTTTGGGCGTTTTTCTCCATAAGAGAGATATATCCTTCGCCGTTTTCAAGATCTTCCTTCGATACGTTATGAAGCGTATAGAAGGTAAGTATTTCCGTACCCGTTTGTTCCGAGACTGCTTTTGCGACGGCTCCGTCCGAAAGCTCTATCTTAAATATAACGGGGACGCTCTTTTCTTTAACGGCTTCGGTCAAACTTGCAAGCGTAGAAGGGGATGGCTCGGTCTTCGACGAACAGCCGGGGAAGGCTGACACGTAATCAAGGCCGTAGTGCTTTGCAAAATATATAAGCGGAAATCTGTCGGCGACGGCGATAAATTTCCTTTTGCCGTTTTCGACGGTGCTTTTTATATCGCGGTCAAGCTTTGTGAGCCTTGCGATAAAATCCTTCGTATTCGCCGTGTAAAAATCAGCGTTCTCCTTATCCCTCTCGCAAAGCTTTTTGCAGATCTCTTCTGCTATGAGCTTTGCGTTTTCGGGTGAGGTCCACACGTGCTCGTCGTACTCGCTTTCGTGTCCGTGTTCACCGTGGTCGTCGTATTCGTGCTCGTCGGCGTACAAAGTGACTAGCGTTGTCATCGTTATGACTTCACCTTTTTCTTTTTTGGCGGAGCTCAAGATAGTATCTACCCACGCATCGGATACGCCGCCCGTATGGATAAACAGCTCACAGTTTTCGATATTGATAATATCTCTTGCCGACGGATCGTAGCTGTGGCTGTCTTTGCCGGGGGCAAGCAGAAGAATGTTGTTGACCTTGTCTTTTGCAATTTCTCTGACGAAATCATAGGAGGGAAAAACCGTTGAAACGACGGTGATTTTCCCGTTTTCGATCTCTTTTCCCGTGCAGGCGCATATAGGAAGCGCGATGCAAAGGCATAAAAAGATCAAAAAAGCTCTTTTCATTATTCCTCGTCCTCAGTTTCGGGGGCATCCCAGTTGTGCCATACGTTCGTAACGTCGTCGTTATCGTCGAACGCGTCAAGAAGTCTGTTCATCTTAACGACGTCGTCCTCGTCCGTAAGCGTGACCGTGGTAGAGGGTATCTTCGTGGATTCGGTGGAAACGATCTTTACGCCGAATCCCTCAAGCGCACTGCGTACGTCTGCGATAGCGTTTACGTCGCAGGTGATCTCGTAGTTTTCTGCGTCCTCCGTATTTACGTCGTCCGCGCCCGCTTCGATAGCGTAGTCCATTATCTGCTCCTCGCTAACGCCCTCTCTTGATGCAAGTATGATACCCGTATCGGAGAAGAGGAAGGAAACGCAACCCGTCGTTCCCATATTGCCGCCGAACTTATCGAAATAGTGGCGTACTTCGCCGCCCGTGCGGTTTCTGTTATCCGTCATCGTCTCAACTATAACGGCTACACCCGCGGGGCCGTAGCCCTCGTAGAAGATGACCTCGTAGTTTGCGCTATCCGCACTTGCTGCCTTTTTAATGGAGCGCTCGATGTTATCGTTGGGTACGTTGTTTTCTTTTGCTTTTGCGATAAGGTCGCGAAGCTTGCTGTTAGAGGTGGGGTTGGGGCCGCCTTCCTTAACGGCTATGGCGATTTCCTTGCCGATCTTGGTAAAGATCTTTGCTCTTGCGGCATCGTTCTTACCTTTTTTGTGCATAATATTTTTCCATTTGGAATGTCCGGACATTATTATTTCCTCCGATATTTTTAAATTTTATTTATACATTCAAGACCGATAAGCTTAAGGCAAACGCCGATTATCGTTCTTGCACAAGACGTTAGTGTTATTCTTGA
>JAZRTW010000123.1:0-1739 GCA_045652265.1 Eubacteriales bacterium
GCGGTAAGGAAGCAAAAGTTCCCTTCCAGCCCAGCACAGACAGACCTGTTTACTGCAGCGCATGCTTTGCAGAAATGAAGGATGCTGAATAAGCTTTCTTAGCGGGACATATATAACATATTTGTTATTATTCTTGTTAAACCGAAAATAAGCAGAGGCAAAATGCCTCTGCTTATTTTTTTATTTTTTTTCAAAAACGGTTTTTTCGCCGTCCCATTTTGCAACGATCTTGTCGCCGCTTACGAGATTACCCTCCAATATTTCCACGGAGAGCACGTCGTCGATAAGCTTTGCCGAGGCACGCTTTAAGGGGCGCGCGCCGTACGTATCGTCAAAGCCCTCGTCGCATATCTTGTCAAGAATGCTGTCGTCGAAGTCTATCTCCATTCCCAGATCTTCCACGCGCTTTTGGACGTTTGAGAGGATAAGTCTTGCGATGCTCTTAATATTGTCTTTCGTGAGCTTATCAAAGACGGTGATCTCGTCGAGTCTATTGATAAATTCGGGCCTGAAACGCTCTTTAAGTGCGTCCATAACTACGGCTTTCGTACGCTCCTTGTCTTCCTTTGCGCTTTGCGCCTCGTCGCCGAAGCCAAGACGCTTTACGGAGCTCGTTATACCCGTAGCGCCGACGTTTGAGGTCATTATGATAATGGCGTTCTTAAAGTCCACGCGTCTTCCGTGTGCGTCGGTAAGCTGTCCGTCGTCGAGTATTTGAAGGAGAATGTTAAATACGTCGGGGTGTGCCTTTTCGATTTCGTCGAACAAAAGCACGCAGTACGGGTGGCGGCGAAGCTTCTCCGTAAGCTGACCTGCCTCATCGTAGCCGACGTATCCGGGAGGAGAGCCGATGAGCTTCGATACGCTGTGCTTTTCCATATATTCGGACATATCTATTCGCACGAGTGCGTCTTCGCCGCCGAAAAGCACGTCTGCAAGTACCTTGCAAAGCTCGGTCTTACCGACACCGGTGGGGCCGAGGAACATAAAGCTTCCCACGGGCCTTTTCGGGTCTTTAAGTCCCGTACGCGAGCGGCGTATAGCTTTTACGACCGCATCTACGGCGCTGTCCTGACCTATAACTCTCTTATGGAGTATCTCACCGAGCGAAAGGAGCTTTTCGCTTTCACTTTGTTCGAGCTTGTTTACGGGTATTCCCGTCCATTGTTCTACGATGTGTGCGATATCGTGCGCGCCGACAGCGAGATTTTCCCTCTCCTTTTTGAGTTCCCAGTCGGTCTTTTCTTTTTCCATACTTTCCGTAAGAGCTTTTTCCTCGTCGCGAAGCTTTGCGGCTTTCTCAAAATCCTGCGCCTTTACGGCACTTTCTTTTTCCTCTTTGAGCTTTTGTATCTTTTCCTTTATTGCCTTTATATCGTCGGGCACGGAGAGTGCGTCTATTCTGATTTTCGAAGCGGCTTCGTCAAGTAAGTCGATAGCCTTATCGGGTAAGAATCTGTCGCTTATATATCTTGCCGAGAGCTTTACCGCGGCTTCTATTGCATCATCACTTATCTTGAGCTTATGATGCTCCTCGTATTTTTCCTTAAGGCCTTTTAAAATAAGAATGGATTCGTCTTGCGAGGGCTCACTTACGGTTACGCTTTGGAAACGCCTTTCCAAAGCCGCGTCTTTTTCGATATATTTGCGGTATTCGCTTATGGTGGTAGCGCCTATAACTTGCATCTTTCCTCTTGCAAGCGCGGGCTTTAAGATGTTTGCAAGACGGGTCGTAGCCA
>JAZRTW010000124.1:0-1840 GCA_045652265.1 Eubacteriales bacterium
GGGAGGGATATTCGATTCGGTTTTGTGGCCCGAAAACGCATTTATTTTTAAAAGTGACAGAGTGGAGAGATTCTCCTTTGACGATATAAACACCGACGTTTACGGATATTCGTTTACGTCAAGGGCGATGAGGGAGTGCCCTCTTGAAAATTTTGCTCCTGCGGATAATACGAGGATAAACATAGTCCTCGCGCACGGAGATACGGAGGATCCTTTATCAAACTATTGCCCCATAAGAAAAAAGCTTCTTGACGCGCTCGACGTTGACTACATAGCTCTCGGACACATACATAAGGGCGGGGAGTCGTACGATGGCGGAAAGTACAGCTACAGTGGTTGTATAAGCGGCAGAGCGCTTGACGAAAGCGGAGAAAAGGGCTTTCTTTGCGGAGAAGTATCCAAGGGAAGAAGAAAATTAAAGTTCATATCTCCCGACCCCGTTTTATTTGAGATAAAACAGCTTGACGCATCTGATTTTGCAACGGGCGAAGAGCTTTGTGCGGCGATGGAAAGAGCGGTGTCGGAATACAGCGAAAAGACGGAGATACGTCTCGTGCTAAAGGGGGAGCTTTCGGAGCTTATCGAGACAATTCCGAAGCCCCAAACACAGCTTGCAAAGCTTGAAATCATTGACGATACCGTGCCGAGACTCAACTTGGGAAGCATAAAAAGTGAGATGAGCTTAAAGGGTGCCGTATACGAAAGACTAAAGCCCCATCTTGAAAGCGACGACGAAGACGAAAGAAAAAAGGGCAAGCTTGCGCTTAAATATATTATGTCGGCATTAAAGGGCGAGAATATATTTGATTAGGAGGACTTATGTACATAAAGAAAATATTTGTTGAGTCCTTCGGCAAGCTCGAAAAGCTCACGCTTGATTTTTCAAGCGGTCTTAATGTGATATACGGCGAAAACGAGGTAGGAAAATCGAGCATAACCGCATTTATCAAATTTATGCTTTACGGCTTTTCCCATGCAAATAAGCGCACGGTCGCCGAAAACGATAAGAAGCACTATTTAAGCTGGTCAAGCGCCGAAGCTTCGGGATATATGGATATCGAGCAAAACGGCAGAGCGTATAAAATAGTGAGAAAGACGACCCCAAAAAGCGAAGAAGCCATACTTTACGATATGGATAAGGGCGAGAGGGTAAACGTAAAGGGCGAGATAGGTGAGTATCTTTTAGGCGTACCCTACGAGACTTACGCTTCTTGCGCACAGTCGCTTCAAAGTGACGGACTTTCCGTAGGCGGAAGCGTTCTTTCACAGCAGCTTTCGAACATTCTGTTTTCGGCAGACGAGGACATAAGCTCAAAAAAAGCGCTCACATCTCTTGACCGCGAGCGTATTACCTTAAGACACAAGACGGGTAAGGACGGAAAACTTTGGGAGCTTTCAGCGCAAAAGGAGGCGCTTCTTGACGAATTCGAAAAGGCAAAGAAGGAAAATTCGGAATACATCGCACTTCGCTCACAGCGAGAAAAACTCATAGACCAATCGGAGAAAAACCTAGAGCTTTTAGAGGAAAGCACGAAAGAATATGATAGCTTTAAGCTCTATGAAAAAACAGGGCTTCTTGATGAGCTTGATAAATTAAAAAAAGAAACGCTTGAAAAGAAGAAACGCGCTATGGAGCTTTGTGAGAAATTAAGTAAGCCTTGGAGTAAGGACTTATGCGGAGAGCTTGGACTTATTTTGTCACAGATACGTGCAAGCGAAAGCGCCTTGAAGGAAGCAAAGACGAAGTGCTTTAATTTGGAAGAAGAGGGAAGAGAATACGAGAACGTCTACGATAGACAGACGCTTACGAAGGACCTTGAAAACAGCAAAAAGCTTAAGA
>JAZRTW010000125.1:0-5945 GCA_045652265.1 Eubacteriales bacterium
ATCTTTTGCTCCGTTATTTTTTCTCTTTTTCTTGCCAAAAGCGGCCTTTGGACGTACTTTGGAGGCAGCGCCCTTCTTCTTACGGGGCTTTTATGCGGATTTCCGTCGGGCGCGATAATGGCGTCAGGACTTTACGAAAAGTGCGAAATATCGAAAAAGCAGGCGGAGAGGATATGCTTTTTATACTCTCTGCCGTCGCCCGCCTTCGTTATTGCGGTCGCGGGAGGCGAGATATACGGAAGTCTTTTTATGGGCGTTATGCTTTATGTGGTTTTACTGCTGTCGCTTCTTGTTTGCGATATGATATTTTATCCCAAAACAGAAAATACGGTACCAGAAAAGAAGTGCCGTGCGCTTCTTCCTTCTTTGGTGGACGCCGTATCGGAATCGGGAGAAAAGTGCCTTACGATATGCTCGTTTGTGATGTTTTTTTACGTTTTGGGCAGTGCCGTGACGAAGCTTCCGCTTATTGATAAGCTCTTTAAAGCGCTTGTTTTATCTTTGCTTGAAATGACGCGCGCCATAAAAGCGTGCTCGGCGCTTACACCGAACACGGCGTTTATTATGACTTCGTTTGCACTTGCGTTTTCGGGCATATCGGTCGGCGCACAGGTCGGCTTTTATGCTTTAAAGGGCGGTATCTCGATGAAGGGATATTTCGAAAAAAGGCTCGTCTTTGCCGTCGTAGCGGTTTTACTTTCCTCGGCGCTTCTTTATTTGCCCGCGCCCGTTTTTGCCGTTTTCGGCGGTGTTATTATTTTTTGCTTTGCCTTTATAAGAAAATATTTGCAAAAGGGCGGCGAAAATAAGAAAAATTCCGAAAATACGTCTTATAAGGGTTTCGTCTATAAGTCCTCCGATAAGGCAAAAGGCGAGGCTTGATATAACGGCAGCGGGGCATATAAGAAGTATCAGCTCCTTTTGCGACTTGAATAGCTTACGTTTAAATAAGATGGAAATAAGCGCGGAGGGGAGAAAAAACAAAAGGTTTATGCCTTGAGAGGTGAGCTGTGGCAGGTCTTTTACGAGGCTTAAATATATGACCAAAAGCCCTCCGCCGCCCACTCCCATAGCGGCAAGTATCGCGCAAAGAAGCGCGGCAATAAAGTCTATCATCGTATAAGCATCCTTATTCCCGCCCATAGCACCAGCAGTGAAAATACCGTGTTAAGCGCCGAGGGCTTTATTTTTGAAAATATAAGAGCTCCCGCAGCTCCTCCTAAAACGGACGGAAGAAGGTAGGGGAGGGAGTCCGAAAACGAGACGTTGCCTCGTAAAATATAAATGGCGGCGCTTACGGCGGACATAAAGAAAGTGCAAAGCAAGGTTATGGCAATTGCCGACTTTAAAGCGCCTTCTTCGTTTTTCAAAAGCCGCCCCAAGCAAAGTACGAGCACTACGCCGCCGCCGGTTCCCAAAAGTCCGTTTACCGCGCCCGCAAGTATGGCAAAAAGTATTATCCAAAGCCGTTTTTTCTCCATAAAGAGCTCCTTTTTTTAGGATATTTTTTCCCGTTTTTTAAAAAATATTCCGCCAAAGAAAAGGCACTTACGTTTTCCGTAAGTGCCTTTTGCCGTTTTATCCGTTTATGGCTTGTTTGTACGTCATATATTCGTCGAGTCCGTGTTTTATGTAGTAATCGTACTTTTGCGAGTCGCTCATATTTACGTGCCTTAAGACGAAGAGATGTTCTCTTATTTCGTCGGAGGCGGTTACCACCGAGCCACCCGACGAGATATTGTTGCCGCTTGATGTGGGCGGAGTGACGGACGTTGATAAGTCGATACCGTTTGCCGTAAGATAATCACCCGCATATTTTTGAAGATACGAGATATATTTACTGCTGCTGTCCTTATTTGCACCCTCCGCGACGAGTTTTGCGGCGGCAAGCATGGCGTTATTTTTGTATTCGTACGCTTCTTGCTCCGCTCTTGCTTTATTTATTGCGTTGCTCGCTTCTTGAGCGGCGATGCGCCTTGATTCGAGTGCGTTTTGTATCTTATCCTGCTCGCGCTGATAAAGAAGCGCCTCTATTCTCGTGCTTTCGCTTCGAAGCTCTTTAAGCATAGAGTTTAAGTTTTCAAGCTTTGCTCTTGAAACTTCGGACGCCATTTCGCCGCTTTGCGAAAGAAGTATTCCGTCAAGCTCGGCAAGGGCACTGTCGAGAGCCGTATTGAAACGAAGCTCCTCCGTCTTGACCTTGCCGCCCTCTGCGGAAAGTCCGTAGTTTGCGAAATTTTCGCGCATTACGGGTACGGTGCTCATAGCTTCGTTATACACCTGACGCTTTTTGACGTGCGTGCTTTTCTTAAGCTCGTCCAAATTTTTGGCGTATTCTTCGTCGAGGATATCGTCCATTATGTTTTTTTCGGTTTCAAGCGCCGACTTTATGCCCTCTATGGTCGCATAGTCCGCGATGTCGAGGTCTATATTATATTTTTCTTTGTCGGAACTTTTTATGTTACTCATTTATCTGCCTCCTTAAACCGTATATTCGTAGTCGATGCAGTCAAGTTCGAAGCTTCCTCCGAAGACGTCCATCTTTATATTAAAGCTGTAAGCGGGAGGCAAAGATACGGGAATGACCGTTCTGTGAAAGCTTCCGTCAGACGTATCCTCGTGTTTTACGGAAGCGCTGAATGAATACTCGTCTTTCACCTTTCCGTCACAGTAAAAGTATATGGTTATGTTAACGCTGTCTTTACAGCGATATGAAAGTATAATGTTTTTGAGCTTCTTTTCAAGACGTGGAAGACCTAGCCCCGAGGGAGAGGTGCTTAAAGAACGGCTTAAAACTTCGCCGAAATCGGTAGTGCTGTCGCCGTATACGTCTATATGTCCCATATCGGAGAAGAAGAAAACTTTTTGGCAGTACACTATGGGAAAATTGACATTAAATCCGTCTAAAACGTACCAGCAAAGCTTTCGCTCCGCTTTGAGCGTGCCGTAGTTTGTAAGATAGGGCACCTCGCTGTAATCCCAGACGTACGCTTTGTTTTTGACGAAAAGATAGTATTTGCCGTCAAAATCCAAAGAGTAGCCCTTCTTCGAGGCAAGATTTGCCTGCGCGATGAGCCCGTCTGAGCCCTTATTTACGTTTGCCGATATCGAAAGGACGTTGTTTTCGTTTTCCGATATGGTAGAGCTTAACATAAACAGTCCTCTTTGCGAAGAGCAGAAGACGGCGTTGTTGTCGACAAGCTGTATCGTGTACGGCATATCGCAGCCTATGGAAGAGTTTATTGTACGCCTTGAAAATATAACGTTTCCGTCGCCGTATACGTAGCTGAGCGCGTGAATACTGTTTTCGCAGAAAACGATAAGCTCGTTGTATTGTTTGATAAGACCTGTGATCTTATCGCCCTCGTGGCCGATTATTTCGTATTCCGTATCGGGAAAATAACTCGGATCGAGAAGCCCCGAACGGAAGCAAACGTTGGGCTCGTTTTTGTTTCCCGCAAGAAATATTCTCGTGCCGAGCCCGTCCGTTCCGCCGAAAACAGCGGAATATTTGCAGCCGAGTATCTTGTTTTTTCCTTCCCTCACGTCTTCGTCCTTGCGGTACGCCCTGACGCGAAGGTTGTTTATACCCTCGTACTCTTCCGAAAAGCCCGTTACGGTAAGCGTGCCGGCTTCGGCATCGAAGGAGCATTTTTCGGTAATATCCGTGCCCGAAAGTGTTGCCGAAAATTCGTTTTTCAATGAGCCGAGCGGAAGCTTATACGCACCGTCTCCCGAAAAATTGAACCACACCTCAAAGCCGTTTCCTATCATATTGAAGCTTTCGTAAACGGTCGTCGTTGAGCCGTCGCTGCTTCTGTCCACGGCTACTACGGGAACGTACGGTTCAACGCTTTTAAGCTGTGTATCGTAGCAGTAATAGCAGTCCTCCGACATAATATACAGCTTGCCTGCGAAAGAGAACATAACGCATTCGGGTACGTTAAGGTAATCTATAAGCCGGGGGCTCTCCTCGTTTATATAGTCCCACGAGTAAAGAGAAATGCCGAGCTGCATAAAGAGCTTGTCATCAAAAACGGCGCACGCCTTACAAACGCCGTGAAGAGTCCTTTCCGCGCGGTGCTGTCCCGGTCTTGATACGAGGCTTCCGTTTTCCAACAGAAAGTTATTCATATACTGTAAAGTATTACTGCTTCGTGTGTTGTTTACGCCGTAGCGAATGCCGCCGCTGAAATTATTTTGGGTGAAGACTTTACGCGGATTCGTTTCATTGTAATCGTATATCTTTTTAAATGACATTTCTTTTCCTCTTTCCCGCGGTGTAGACTCTGTTGAACGGAGGGGTATGGAGCTTATCGACGTTGTAGCGGTTAGCCATCAATTCGTCGAAGCGGTATTTTATTCTGCCGAAAAGCTCACCCTCGCTGCTGTTGCAAAGTTCGGCGGCGGCACCGTAAGCGACCGCGTCGGCGATATAAGCGTCGATGGCGATGTGAAAGAAGTCGTTTTGCCCCGCGATACTGTGGGGATAGTGCTTATATACGAGTACGTACGTGCCGCCCTCTTTTGCTCTAAAGCACAGATATGAGTCTGCGATATAAGCGGGGGTTTCGCATATATTGCCGTTTGGATCAAGCAAAAACTCTATTGCCGCAAAGTTTTGCGGAAGCGGAATGCAGACGTCTTCGTCTTGCGAGGCGCTTATCGGCTCTCTGCCGCTTTCGAGCCCGCAGATCGTCATTACTTTTCTTAAAGCGACGTCGATGGCGAAATCGATGGAAAGGTGTCTGTCTGCAATAGACGGAACATCCTCGGTAAGTATCTGGCCGTTTTTGGAGTATTCACAGAGGATCTTCATAATATTGGTTTTAAGCTCACCGAGTGTTATCATAAACGCCACCTACACTACGTCGTAAAAAAGTATTCTCACGTCGGCACCGCCCTCGTCACTGCAAAGCTTTATATCGCCGAAAAGACGGAGAGTATCGCCTTCATTTAAAATATAGCTGTCGCCGTTTGCGGTGGTATCTCTTTTACCGCCTAAAAAGACCTTTCCGCTTACTACGGAAAGAAGACAGGGCTGTGATTTTGTGGAAAGCTCGTAGGCTTCAGCCGTCAAAGTGAGCTTTTGGGTTTTGATGGGTTTAATGGGATAGGAAGTCGTATTCATTTAAATTCTCCTTTCGTTTGGCTCGGGAGACAAATCTCCCGAGCCTTGTCATACATTATCAGGGATTGGAAAAGATGACTGCGCGGGCATCGGCAACGCCGAAGGCGTAGTCAACGTAGCCGATATAGTCGGTTACGAGGGGGTTGTCTTGAGTTGCAACGAGTACGGTGGGCTTCGTGATGTACACGAGCTTGAGTATTTCCTTTATCATCATACTGTCAGCAAGTGCCCACTGGTCGCCTGAAAGTCCGATACCGCCGCCGCCGACTACGAAATATTTAAGTCCGTGTACGGGGTTCGCGGCAAAGGTCGAGCCGTCGGGATTGTATTTGGGGCAGAGCTTTGCGTCGGGGCCGCATATCTCTCTCGCCTTGCTTTCAAGCTCGGGGCTTACAAGGAGAAGATCGTAGTTACCGCCCAAGGGAAGTCCGTCGGGGGTAAGGAATCCGCTTGCGAGCTTTTGTGCTTCGGAAATAGCGGAAACGGAAAGAGTCTCGTTTATAAGGTTAGAGAACGTTTTGGCGTTTTTATCGGTGTTGATGGGGTGGTCTTTTGCCGCCCAGGTCTTGCCGTCGGCAAGTTTAGTCGAGGTAAACGCGTTCTGGAAAAGGCGGTAGAAGCTGTTAAGTACGGTCATATATGCGGAGTCGGCAAGACGAGTACCCGTCTTCTGCGCTTCACCTGACATATCTATCTTTGCTTTTTTGTAGCTTACTGTAGCCGCGATTGCGTGTTCGATGGGGGTGATGGTGGTGATGAAGCTTCTCTTCTGGTCGGAGTGCATCAAGGTTCCGTTATATTCGGGAAGCTCACC
>JAZRTW010000126.1:0-16694 GCA_045652265.1 Eubacteriales bacterium
GAAAGAGAGCAGACCTTAAACCAGCTTTTAGTTGAGATGGACGGATTCGGAACGAACCAAGGCGTAATAGTTATAGCAGCAACTAACCGTCCCGATATACTTGACCCCGCACTTCTTCGTCCCGGCCGCTTTGACAGACAGATAACCGTAAACTACCCCGATATGAGAGGCAGACTCGATATCTTAAACGTACACGCGAAGGGCAAGCCCTTTGAAAGCTCCGTCGATTTTGAAAAGATAGCAAAGACGACTATAGGCTTTACGGGCGCCGATCTTTCAAACCTCTTAAACGAAGCGGCACTCCGCGCGGCAAGTAAGGGCAAACGCCTTATCGGTATGGGCGATATTGAGGAAGCGATGATGAAGATAATCGTCGGAACTCCCAAGAAGTCGAAGACCGTTATAGAAAAAGAAAGAAGACTCACCGCCTTCCACGAGGCAGGCCACGCTATCGTCACGAAGATAGTTTCGCCCGATACCCCCGTATATCAAATTTCGATCATACCGAGCGGCAGAGCAGGTGGATACACCATGCATATGCCTACAGAGGATCGCTCTTACCGTTCAATGAACGAGATGCAAAACGAGATAGCCGTACTTTTAGGCGGCAGAGTTGCCGAAAGACTTATCTTAAAAGATATTTCCACGGGCGCATCAAACGATATTCAGAGAGCTACGGAAATTGCAAGAAAGATGGTAACGAAGTACGGTATGAGCTCGCTTGGCCCCATTATGTTTGACTCCGAGGGCGATAACGTATTTATCGGAAGAGACTTCGCAAGCACGAAGAACTATTCCGAGAAGGTCGCTTCCAAGATAGACGACGCTATTTCCGATATCATCGAAAGAGGATATTCTCTTGCAGAAAAAACGCTTAAGGAGAATATGGAAAAGCTCAAATTCATCGCCGAATACCTTATGAAGAACGAAACGGTAAACGCCGAGCAGTTCGAAGCTATAATGGGTGGCGACGTTACCGAAGAACAGCTTGACCAAATGCTTGAAAAGAAGCGCAAGGAAAGCGATTTCGAAAACGAGCAGAAGCGTATTGCAGACGAGATAAAGCGCCGCGAGGAAGAAGCAAAGAGAATAGCGGAAGAGGCTGAAAGAGCGGAAAGAGAAAGGAAACTTAATCAAAACGGCTTCGAAAAGATAAATTTCGATATTCAAGAGGATAACGAAGAAAATACAGAGGAATAGCTCACGGTGCGTCCGTGAGGGGATGGGGAAATAAGATGAGGGATTTTTTAAAGTTTCTAAACGAAAAAAGAAATAATATGTCCAAGGGACATAAGACTCTTTGCGACTTTATTTTGGCAAATCCCGATTCAGCCGCCTATATGACGGCGGCAAAGCTCGGCAAAGAGGCAGGCGTATCCGAGCCTACGGTAGTACGCTTTGCGGCTGAACTCGGCTTTGACGGATATCCGCAATTCCAAAAAGAGCTTAAACAGCATATCAAAACAAAGCTTACGCCGGTGCAGAGAATGAATATCTACTCCGATAAGGTCAAAGAGCTTCCAAAAGACGTTTTGCAAAGCGATATCGAAAACATCAAGGCGACTATCGACAGCATCGACGTCGAGGGCTTTAACAGAGCAGTCGACAAGATACTCTGTGCAAAGCGTATATATATAATCGGCGTGCGAAGCTGCTCGGGGCTTGCGGGATTTCTCGCGTATTACTTCGGTATGCTCTTTGACAACGTAAGACAGCTTCACACAACGAGCGGAAGTGAGGTATTCGAGCAGCTTTTTTCTATGGATAAAGATGACCTTTTAATAGCAATAAGCTTCCCGAGATACACAAAAAGAATAGTCGACGCCGTTAAATTTGCAAAGAGCAAGGGAGCAGACGTCGTTTCCATAACGGATAACGTGAGCGCGCCTATTGCCGAATATTCCGACGAGCTTCTTATCGCTAAAACCGATATATCGTCCTTCGTCGATTCTCTTGTTTCACCTTTGAGCATCATAAACGCGTTGATAGTAGCTTTGGAAAGACGCAAGAAAAACGAACTTACCGAGCGTCTTATCGGATTGGAGGCTATTTGGGATGAATATGACGTCTACCAAAAAAGCCCGCAGTAATATTGCGATAATCGGCGCAGGAGCTGCGGGAATGTTTGCCGCTTGTATTTTAGCAGAGCGCGGAGCGGACGTCACTTTATTTGAGAGAAACAAGGATCTTGGCTTAAAACTCGGTATAACGGGCAAGGGAAGATGTAACTTAACGAATAATTGCGACGTCAAGGATTTTCTTTCAAACGTACCCGTCGGTCAAAAGTTTTTATATTCCGCTTTGTACACCTTCACTCCGCAGGATACGATGAAATATTTTGAGTCTCTTGGCGTAGAGCTGAAGACCGAAAGGGGAAACCGCGTTTTTCCCGTATCGGATAAAGCAAGAGACGTAGTATTTGCGCTGAAAAACAGACTTTTATCGCTCGGCGTAAAGATAGTAAACGCACGAATAACGAAGCTTTGGAAAGATGCGAACGGCATAAAGGGTGTGTACCTTGATAAGAAGCCGTGTGCTTTTGATAAGGTCATAGTTTGCACGGGCGGTAAGTCCTATCCAAAAACGGGCTCAACGGGCGACGGCTACGAGCTTGCAAAGTCTTGCGCACACAGCGTAACAGAGCTTTACGGATCGCTCGTTCCGCTTGAGACGGTTGGTGAGCTTGCCAAGGAGCTTCAAGGGCTTTCGCTTAAAAACGTTAAGCTTTCAATAATCGATAATGCAAGCGGTAAGACGGTTTACGATGATTTCGGCGAAATGCTTTTTACTCATTTCGGCGTAAGCGGCCCGCTCGTTTTAAGCGCGTCCTCGCATCTTCGAAAGATAAGCGAAGGACAGTACGACGTATCTATTGACTTAAAACCCTCGCTTGACGAAAAGGCACTCGACAAAAGAATACTTTCCGATTTCGAAAAATATAAAAACAAAGACCTCGTAAACGGTCTTTCCGATCTGTTACCTATTAAAATGATACGCCCCTTTATCGCGCTTTGCGGAATAAACGAGCGTACGAAGATAAATTCCATAGACAGAGAGAGCCGCAAAAAGATGGTTGAAACTCTAAAAGATTTCAGGCTTACCGTAAAGGGAAGACGCGACATAAGCGAAGCGATAATTACTTCGGGCGGCGTAAGCACGTCGGAAATTGACCCGAAGACTATGCGCTCCAAGCTTTGCAAAGGACTTTACTTTGCGGGCGAGGTCTTGGACGTCGATGCCTACACGGGAGGCTTTAATTTGCAGATAGCTTTTTCTACGGCATATCTTGCGGCACTTGACTGCACGAAGGGAGAAGAAAATGAATAACGTAAACATCGCCATCGACGGCCCGTCGGGCGCAGGAAAAAGCACGCTTGCAAAGGCGTTTGCTAAAAAGCACGGCTTCATATACGTCGATACGGGCGCATTATACAGAAGCATAGGACTTTACGCAAAAAATAATGGAATAACGCTTGAAAACGTAAAAGCCGTAGTAGAGCTTTTACCCAAGATAAAGCTCGAACTGCGTTTTATCGCGGGAAATCAAAGCGTTTTGTTAAACGGCGAAGACGTAAACGAATACATAAGAACACCCGAGATATCAATGTACGCTTCCGCGGTTTCGGCTATTCCGGAGGTAAGAAGCTTCCTTCTTGATCTCCAGAGGAACATCGCGGCTGAAAATAACGTGATAATGGACGGCAGAGATATAGGAACGGTTATTCTGCCGAAAGCGCAGATAAAGATATTTCTCTCTGCGTCTGCCGAAGCGAGAGCGAAAAGACGCTTTGAGGAGCTTACGGCAAAGGGCATCAAAACCAGCTACGAAGACGTTTTGACGGATATGGAGATAAGAGACCGAAACGACAGTACACGCAAGACCGCACCCGCTATACCCGCCGAGGACGCAGTATTTATTGATAATTCCGAAGAAAGCGTTGACGAAACGGTTTTGAAGATCGAAAACATTGCAAAGGAAAAGCTCGGATATGCTATATAGATTTTTAAGACCAATAGTAAAATTCATTCTGCATTTAATTTTCAGATTCGATATTGAAAATATTGAGATAATACCGAAAGACAGAGCTGTACTTATCGTAGCAAACCATATAAGCTTTCTTGATTTCGGATTTATAGGCGCAAACGTAAAAACGCCCATATCTTATCTCGGAAAGGCTGAACTTGCGAAATTCAAGCCGTTCGGCGCATTTTTAAAGGCACTCGGTTTTATTCCCATTAAAAGAGGAAAGTCCGATATAAATGCGATAAAGAATGTTATAACTACTATCGAAGAGGGAAGAAGCCTTCTTATGTTTCCGCAAGGCACCAGAAAAAGCGGACAGAAGATTTCCGATACGAACTTCAAGCACGGGGCATCGCTCGTACAGCGTAAGGCTATGTGCGACGTAGTGCCGGTGAGCATTACCGCCAAGAATATGAAGGCGGGAGTTTTCAAAAAGATAACTATAAGATTTGGCGAGATAATTCCGTCGGAAGAGTTTTCCGAGCTAAACGACACGCAATCGACCGAGCTTATCAAGGAAAAAATAATAGCTCTTGCGGGAGAGACGAAATGAGTATTACCGTAGGAAAATTCTCGGGCTTTTGCTTTGGCGTTGCAAGAGCGGTAAAGCTTCTTGACAAGTGCCTGGAAAGCGGTAAGAAGACTTACTGTATCGGAGAGATGATACATAATCCCGTATTTAACGCAGATGCCCGAAATAGAGGTCTTATCACGATTAGTGAAGATGAGATAGGTAAGATAGAAGACGGCTCAAACGTCATAATACGTTCGCACGGAATAAGGCTTGAAGTCGAAAACGAGCTTCGGCATAAAAACTGTGCTATCATCGACGCGACTTGCTTTGACGTGAAAAAGATACATAACATCATTTCGGAAAACACCGATGAAGACACACTTCTCGTAATGATAGGTAACCCTAATCACCCCGAAGTTGCGGCGTCTTTAAGCTATGCAAAAGGCGGAAAAGTCGTTTTCGAAGATTACAGCAAAATTAGTGCAAAATCAAATATCAACTTGATTTTCGGCTATAAAAATGTTATAATGGTAGCGCAAACCACTCATAGCGTATCAGATTACGAAAAATGTAAAAAAATTCTCAAAAAAGTATATACAAACGCAAAAATTTTTGATACAATATGTGGTGTTACCGAAGCAAGACAGAAGGAAGCGTACGAGCTTTCGCAAGTATGCGACGCGATGTTCGTTGTCGGAGGTAAATCAAGCTCAAATACTTTGAAGCTTTACGATATCTGCAAGTCAAACTGCGATAAGACGTATTTCGTTGAATCCGCGGAAGATGTCGTAGCTTTGGATAAAGGGCTCAAAATAGGGATAGTCGCAGGCGCATCGACACCGAGCGGCTTAATCGAGGAGGTTACAAACAAATGTCAGAACAGTTAGTTCTTAATGACAACATGAGCTTTGAGGAAATGCTCGACCAATCTTTTAAGAATCTTCATAACGGAGACAGAATTTCCGGAATCATCACGGCGGTTTCGCCCACAGAGATTCACGTAGACCTTGGTGTTAAATACACGGGTGTTCTTCCTTATGAGGACGTGGAAAGCGACATTGCGGAAGGAAAGACCTACAACGTAGGCGACGAGATCGACGTCGTAGTTGCAAAGGTCAGCGACCGCGAAGGCGTTGTCACACTTTCGAGAAAGAAATTCAACCTTGAGAAGAATTGGGAGCTTATCGAAAAAGCTTATGCCGATAAGACCAACCTCGAGGGAACGATAGCTGACGCAGTAAAGGGCGGCGCTATCATCAATTACAAAACAAACAGAGTGTTCATTCCTTTCTCCCAGCTTACTTCCGAGCTTAAGAAAGCTTCCGAAGAAGGCACCATCAAGGGTAAAGAGGTAACGTTCAAGATCGTTGACGTTGACGCACATAAGCACCGTGCGGTAGGCTCTGTACGCGAATCCTTCCTTGAAACAAGAAGAGCGATTCGTGAAAGCTTCTATGAAAATATCGAGATCGGAGCAAAATATCGCGGAACGGTTAAATCATTCGTTTCCTTCGGCGCATTCGTTGACTTGGGCGGCGTAGACGGTATGATACATATCACCGAGATATCTTGGGCACACATTAAGCATCCCTCCGACGTTCTCAAGATAGGACAAGAGGTTGACGTATACGTTAAGGCATACGATCCCGAGACACATAAGATCTCTCTCGGATACAAGACCGAAGAGTCTAATCCTTGGAGAATCTTCGAGGAGAACTACAAGGTTGACGACGTAGTTAAGGCAACTGTTGTCAGCTTCACACCCTTCGGTGCATTTGCTAACATCATTGCAGGCATTGACGGACTTATTCACATCTCCCAGATCGCTAACAAGCAGATCGCAAAGCCTGCAGATGAGCTTACGATCGGTCAAGAGGTTGAAGCGAAGATCATCGAGATCGACCTCGAAAAGAAGAGAGTCAGCCTCTCAATTCGTGCACTTCTTCCCGAAGTAATCGAAGAAGCAGAAGTAGAGGCAGAAGCCGAGGCTACTGTTGAAGCTGAAGCTCCCGCTGAAGAAACCGCTGAATAATAAGCTATGTAAAAATAACCTTCCTTTTCGGAAGGTTATTTTTTCTCCATAAAACAAAAAACAGCGTGCATTGCACGCTGTTTTTCGTATGTATCTCTTATTCCTCAGCGGGAGCTTCAACAGGGCAGCAAGATGCGCAAGCACCGCAGCTAATGCACTGATCAGCGTCGATTTGGAACTTACCGTCGTTTTCAGAGATGCACTCAACGGGGCACTGGTCAGCGCAAGCGCCGCAACCAACGCACTTTTCCTGGTCGATTACAAATGCCATTTCGTTTTCCTCCATTATTTATATTTTGCTAGATTATTTTATCAAATCTTGACGATAAAATCAATAGCTTTTTGCAAAAAACTATTCTTTTACAATTTTTAACTTCAAAAGAAGTGTGTATATCTTTTCGCCTTTAGGTAAGAGCATAATATCCGTTTTCGTCAAAGCGCCGATAAGGAATAACGTAAAGAAGAATACGACAGCCGCAAAGACGATGGAAAGCAGAGTGATAATTCTGCCCTCTCCCATAATGAGCTTTAAAAGATAATAGCAGCCCATAGCGGAAAGTGCACATAAAGCCGATGCGATAAAGGGCTTTAAGAACACGCGTCTTATTCCGGGCACGCACTTCGTATACTTTGCCATAAAGAAGAAGTTGACCATCATAGCGGTAAAGTAGCAAAGAAGCGTCGAGATGGGCGCACCGTATATGCCGATTTCGGGAATGCTTATCAAAACGTAAGCCGAAATGAACTTGACTGCAACGCCGACAGACATCGAAACGATGGGTAGCCATTGCTTATGAAGCGATTGAAGCATCGCGTTCGTGACGGAGACCATCGCAACGAAGAATATCGAAATTGAAAGTATCGAAAGAAGCGGGGCAGCCATTTGTGCGGGAGTGCTCTTATAGAGTACGCAAAGCGCGGGATATGAGAGCGCGCAAAGTCCGAGCGCGCAGGGGAGAGAGACGGCGCTTTGTATTCTGAACGCGGAGTCCGTCACCTCGTTTATTTTAGCTCTGTCTTTCTTCGTAAACGCCTCGGAAAGCACGGGTATAATGCTTATAGAAAGTGGCGTGAGAAGCACGAGAGGCAGGTTATACATCGTCACGGCAAGCGACGTGTAGTTGCCATAAATAACGTTTGACGCAGCTTCAATTATCTGTGACTCGGACATAGCTTGAAGCACGTAATTTTCGTTATTTGCTATTAAAGCGGTTGCCGATTCAAGCGTGAGCCCCGAATTTTGAAGGCATCTCATAATAACCGTGCTGTCGACGAGATTTGCTACGCTTAAAACGAGCGAGCTCAAGGTTATCGGAATCGCGATAAGCGCTATCTCGGAAAGTATCTTTTTCGTCGTAGGGGATTTAAGGTCGGCAGGGGCTATGCCGTAATCGTATCTCTTGTAGGAAAGCTTGCTTACGACGAGGTACACGCAGGAAAGCGCCGCACCGATGCAAATACCGATTATGGCGAAGGCTGAAACGAGCTCGATTCCGTAGCCTTTGTTCATCGCGTAGAGAGCGCCGACGATACCGAAAAGAAGCTTGCCGACGGATTCGATTACCTGTGATACGGCGGTAGGGGTCATATTCTGGTGGCCCTGGAAATAGCCTCTTAACGCCGATTCAACGCATATAAAGAAAAGAGTGGGCGCAAGTGCCTTTATAGAATATACCGCACCTTCATTTTTAAGGAAATTCTTTGCAAGAGACGGTGCGTATATATACATCGCCAAAAATCCCGCAAGACCGAGCACCACGAGTATAAAAAGCGAGGCTCTGTAAGTCTTGGTGACGGCATTTTTGTCTTTCTTTACGATATACGACGATATTATCCTCGACACCGCGACGGGAATACCTGCCGTAGATATCGTAAAGAGCACCGTATAAATACTGTATGCGGAGCTGAAGTATCCCATTCCGGCATCGCCGATCATATTCGTAAGCGGCACCTTGAAGAAGGCGCCGATAAGCTTACATACGATGCCCGATATCATTAAAAGCAAAGCGCCGAGGACGAAGTTCTGCTTTCTTTGTGAATTGTTCTTCTTCATTTCAAAATCCTTTAACCTATAAATTCACGAAGGAGTGAATCTTTGGGAATAAGATCTCCCGAAGCCGCGGAGAGCTTCTTTGCAAACGGCAGATACTTCTCCTTAACGTCGGCGTATTCGCCGTCGTCGCTTATCAGTTCAAGAGCTTTTAAAAGCTGTTTTTTAATTACGTAAGGTTCGTATTCAAAGAATGAGTCGATAACGTAATGTGCGTTTTCTTTATAAGGCTCGATGTTGACCTTTTCCGAAGCTACGACGCCCTTCCATACCTTGAGGGTATATTCGGGCTCTGCGCCGCGAAACTGCATATCTCTGACCATACGGCGCATCATTCTTATATCGCGTCCGTCTACCAAAAGTCCGTCTTCAAATTCCGCACCGCCCTCAACGCTTATATAAAGAGTTGCGTATTTCATATCGTCGAACATATCGACAAGTTCGGGCATTAGTGCGTGTATTCCCTCAACGATAAGAAGGTCGCCCTTGTTTATTATCTTCTGCTTTCCGTCAAAAAGCCTCTTTTGAGATTCAAAATCAAACGAGGGGATATGCGTGGGCTCGCCCGATGCAAGCTGATGAACGACGTAGGAAAGAAGATCAATGTCCAAAAGCTCAATGCTTTCGAGATCGGTTGTCTTATTCTTTCTGTCCTTTATGTCAAAGAAAAAATCATCAAGAGAAAGCCTGAACGAATCCTTGCCCTCTTTTGCAAGAGCGTCCTGTATCTTCTTCGAGGTCGTCGTTTTTCCCGAACCGCTCGGGCCGGAGATGAGAAGCACCTCGGGATTTGTTCTTAGTAAGTCCGCAACTACCTCGGAAAGCTTATTTTCGAATTTTGCTTCGCTTTGTTTAGCGAGTGCTGAAATTTGCGGAAACGTTATTTGATAACTTAACATATCTACCCTCCGTTAATATTTGTTATTGTAAAAATCGTTTATATAAGCGATCGTGTCAGTTATGTCATAATCCTTGTATTCAAACGGGTACTTCGGCGCGTAGTGACGGCATATATTACCTCCGTCCTTTGAAACGAGCCTCGTAGACGCACCTGCGCCTATGCCGATGACCGAGTGTATCTCCTCCATCATCACTACGTTGTAAAGACCTTCTTTTCCCGCCTTCGAAAATCCGATATTTTCGAGATTTTCCACGGCGTTCTTTTGTCTGTATATATAATATGGAGAATATCCGTTTTTAATTACCTCGTCAAAGGCTTTTTTCTGATACGGCAAAAGCGCGCTGTCGGGTAAAGAGTCGGAGACTCCCGCAAGGTCTGCCGATTTTTTGATACAAAAGCTGTGTATCGTTATATTATCGGGCAAAAGCCCAAGTATTTTTTCTACGCTTTCAAGGAATTCTTCGCCGCTTTCGTCGGGAAGACCGAGTATAAGATCGGTATTTATGCTGTCAAATCCTACCTCTTTTGCAAGATCGTATGCGTCGAAAAACTGCTTTGCACTATGGCGTCTTCCGATAGTTTGAAGCGTCTTGTCGTGTACGGTCTGCGGGTTGATACTTATGCGTCCCACACCGTATTGCTTCATGATTTTGAGCTTATTTAAAGTTACCGTATCGGGTCTGCCCGCTTCTATGCAAAATTCGCGAAGATAGGTGAGGTCAAACGAGCCCGTTATCGCTTTGCAAAGACTTTCAAGCTCTGCTTCGTTTAAGGTCGTGGGTGTTCCGCCGCCGACGTATATCGAAACGACTTTTAAAGAAAGTGCTTTCACCTTCTCTGCGACCGCCTTTATATCGCGGCATAAATGCTCCAAGTATTCGGGGATAAGAGCCATAAGGTTAGGCTTTGCGTAAGAAACGAAGGAGCAATAGGAGCATCTTGTGGGGCAGAAGGGGACGGAGATATAGATACTCACGGCATCTTCGGGAAGCTCTTTCACCGTAAGATATTCTTTTTTCGCAATATCAATGCAAAGCTCTGCTTTATCGGGGCTTACGAGATATTTTTCCGTCATAAGCTCTTGTGCATTTTCGACTTCGCTTCCCGTAAGCTTTGCGGCAAGTAAGGGCTTTGCGGGGCGTACGCCCGTTAAAAGTCCCCACGGCATTTTTTTAAGTCCCGCTTTGTACGCCGCCTCTATAAATGCTCTGCCTGCGGCAAGGGCGCTGTCGTCCATATAGAGCTTTTTTGACTTTTGAAGTACGTACTCTCCCTCAAACACACCTTTTTCGGTGCTTATAACGGCTTTCGCCTTGTATACGCCGCCTTCATCACTTTCCCAAAGCTCACACGAGGGCGTGTGGTCTATAGGGAGATCTTCGTGAAATTTCGCTCTCGGCCACATAATAAGACACAGAGTTTGAGCGTAATATCGGCTTATAAGCTCGCCGTGCAGAATAAGCTTTACGTCCATTAGGAAAGCTCCTTGGTATCCGCGATAATGGTGACGGGGCCGTCCATTTTTACGTCCGTGTGCATATCTGCACCGAATACACCGAATTTAACCTTTTCATAGCTTTCCGAAAGCTTTTGCTTAAAATAATCGAATAGTTTACTTGCGCCATCGGGCTTCATTGCACCGAAAAAGTCGGGGCGGTTGCCGTGGCGAATATTAGCGTAAAGCGTAAAATTCGGTTCTACGAGTATTTCGCCGTCTATATCCTTGACAGACAGATTCATTTTACCGTTTTCATCGGAAAAGATACGCATATTGACGCACTTTTTAATAAGTTGCTCCGCGTCCTTTTCCGTATCGCCGTCAGTCATTCCCAAAAGGCAGAAAAGCCCTTTTCCGATCTCGGCGTAGGTCTTGCCGTCAATTTCAAGTTTAGCGCTTTCCGCTCTGCAAATTACAAGTCTCATAAATTCCTTACGTGAAGCTGCGGCGTACGCTCGTGACGTTCTCCACGGAGCCGAGCCTCGATACTATATTTTTAAGGTGGTCAAGATTCTTACATACCACCACAAGAGAAATGTTGTATTCGTCCTCTCCGATTTCTCTCGTATTTATGGCGCTTATGGCAACCTTCATATCCGCAAGCACGTTCGTTATCTTCGCAAGTATCGTGAAGTTTCGTCTTGCGGTTATGGTAATCGCCGCTTCGAAGTTGTTTGCCGTAGACTTAAGGCTCTCGTCCGTCCACCATACGTTAACGAAACGCTCCTTGTTTTCCGCGGCTTTATTTGCCGATAAAATATTGGGGCAGTCGTTTTTATGAATCGAAACGCCTCTGCCTCTCGTGACGAATCCCGTAATTTCGTCGCCGGGGAGGGGGTTACAACAATGCGCGAGCTTTATCTCACAGCCTTCAAGTCCTTCAACGATAACGTTGTGCCCTTTTAATTTAAACTTCTTCGTCTGTACGTCCTGTGCCCTTACGGGTTCTGCCGTTTCAGTGGGACGCACGAGCTTATCGAATTCTTCACGAAGAAGTCTGCCTACCTTCGAGAAAGAAAGTCCGCCGTAGCCTACGGCATTGTAAAGATCGTCAACGGAGGAGAGATTACCGAGCCTTTTTATAACGGCGGAAAGCACCTCTGTTTTTTGCGCTTCCGTGTGTGACACGCCGAAGCTTCGAAACTCTCTGTCGAATTCGGACTTACCGATTATGATGTTTTCGGCTCTCTTTTCTTTTTTGAACCATTGACGTATTTTATTTTTTGCTTCACTGCTTCTTACTATGGTAAGCCAATCACGGCTCGGGCCCTTTGAGCTTTGGCTCGTTATGGCTTCGACTATCTGTCCCGTTTGAAGCTCGGTGTCTATGGGCGCTATGTTACCGTTTATCTTCGCGCCTATAAGCTTGTTGCCTACACCCGAGTGAATGGCGTATGCAAAGTCGATGCAGTTAGAGCCGCTTGGGAGGGTTATAACGTCGCCCTTGGGGGTGAAGACGAAAGTCTCGTCTTCAAAAAGGTCGATCTTGAAGGGACGGAAGAATTCGTCGGGATCGTTTGAATCGCCTTCATTTTCAAGAAGGGTACGTATCCATTTAAGCTTTTCGCCGAGATCGTTTGCGGCGTGCTGTCCGTCCTTGTATTTCCAATGCGCCGCGATACCGTATTCGGCAACCTCGTGCATTTCGTGAGTTCTTATCTGCACCTCAAACGGCACACCGTCGCGTCCTATGACCGTCGTGTGCAAGGATTGATACATATTCGGCTTTGGCGTCGAGATATAGTCCTTAAATCTTCCGGGCATGGAGTTATACATCTCGTGTATGTTACCGAGCACCGTATAGCATTCCGATTCGGTGTTGACAAGGACTCTGATCGCATAGAAATCGTATATTTCATCAAATGACTTGTTGGCGTTATACATCTTCTTATAGATGCTGTATACGGACTTAACTCTGCCTTCTATCTCGCAGTGTATGCCTTGGCTTTCCAAAGTTTCTTTGACTTTAGCTTTCGTGCCTTCGAGAAAATCCTTGCTTTCTCCGAATTTTCTTTCAATATACGTGAGCACCTTGTTATAGCCGATTCGGTCAAGATAAAGAAGCGAGAGATTTTCGAGCTCTTGCTTGATTACCTGGATACCGAGTCTGTGAGCGATGGGTGCATATACCTGCATCGTTTCAAGCGCCGTAACTCTTTGCTTTGCTTCGTTTTTTGCGGAAAGAGTACGCATATTGTGAAGCCTGTCTGCAAGCTTTACGAAGATTACGCGGATATCCTTGCTCATCGCAAGAAATATCTTACGGAGATTTTCGATATGCTCGTCTTCCTTTGACTCAAACGGAATCTGGGTCAAGTTGGTGAGTCCGTCAACAAGAGAGGCTATCTCTTTGTTCGTGCTTTTAGCGATGAGTTCCGTGGTGACACCCTTACAGTCTTCAACCGTATCGTGTAAGAGAGCGGCGCAAACGGAGGCAGTATCAAGTCCGAGATTTGCCACTATCTCCGCGACTGCGATGGGGTGCACTATATAATCCTCGCCCGTCTTTCTCTGTTGACCGGAATGCACGTCGCTTGCAAAGGCAAATGCACTTGCGATCATTTCCTTATCAAATTGTGCTTTACAGCCTATTGCTCTCCAAAAGGCTTCGAAGCTATCTGACATTTGTTTTCTCCTAATTGTTTCGTTTTTTCATTTCACGTAATGAAATAAGTATTTGTGAGCCGTCCAAAGAGACCTTCACGCCGGGAGCAAGCCTATCCGAGCGTGATATCTTGACCGTGCGCCCATCTAAAACCTCAAGGTCAATAAGGTCTTTTTCTTTGAATATATCAAGTATAAGACGCGTTTTGCAAACGTCTATATTGTAACCGCTTGCACATACGCTTCTTGCAATATAGGCGTAGTCGAGAGTTTTCGCTTCCGACTTCAAAAGCCTCAATACGTAAAGATAAACGGCTTTGAAATCGTCCCTTGTCGGTATAACGTCATCGTCGATTACGTCGTAAAGCACGTCGCCGCTTATTATCCTGTTATAAAGGGCGTCCTGCGCGTCGAT
The DNA here is from genome assembly GCA_045652265.1 of Eubacteriales bacterium. Classification (GTDB taxonomy): domain Bacteria; phylum Bacillota; class Clostridia; order Oscillospirales; family CAG-272; genus CALCTE01. Next base: position 14,039 of record JAZRTW010000126.1, read on the forward strand.
ATAGTCGGTAAGCGTTTTGTTTGCTCTTACGTCCTTGACTATAAGCTGTAAATTTTCTTTTCCCGCGTAGCAGTTGATCTCCATAAGATAAAGCACGTCGACTTTATCCGTATTACATAAGCCGAGCTTTGAGGCGGGTGTGCCGAAATATACGGCTTGGAAGGTGTATCCGTTTTTGGTTAAATTAAATCTGCAATGCTTATCGTTTGCAAGCGGTGCAATATCCGATATTGTTGCATTCGATATCATAAACAGTGGGGAGGGGTTACCGTATCCGAAGGGCTCCAAAAGGCGAAGCTCCTTTGCGGACGTTGAATTTATTTCCGAAGGAATAGGCTCGCAGTCTACCTCGACGGGTACGACGGCGTCCTTGTCGAAGCTTTTGCTTTTAGCGTATTCGTTTATCTTTTCCTTGAATTTTTCGAACTTATCTCTATTTACCGTAAGCCCTGCCGCAAGCTCGTGACCACCGAATTTTACAAGATGCTCGCTTGCATATTCCAAAGCATCGTATAAGCTTATTCCGGGTACGCTGCGCCCCGAACCCTTACCGCTTAAAGTATCCTCGTTGGTAAAGGTTACGAGGATACACGGCTTTGAGTATCTTTCGGAGATACGCGATGCGACTATTCCGATGATGCCCTGATGCCAATTATCCGAGGATAATATTATGAAGGGCTCGTCGCTTTCCGATTTTTCTATCATTTCGACAGCCTCTTCGACTATCTCGTTTTCCATTATCTGACGCTTTCTGTTGAGCTCGCAAAGCTCCGATGCGTAAGCGTCCGACTCTGCCTTTGACTTCGTCAAAAACAGCTTTACGGCAAGCTCAACGTCGCCGATTCTTCCCGCGGCGTTTATGCGCGGTGCGATTATATAGCCGATGGTAGATGAGCTTATTTGTTTATCGCCGCCCTTTTTACCGTAGAAGCCGTAGAAATCCAAAATAGATCTGCACCACGGGTCAGGTGACTTTTGCATCATTGAAAGCCCGATGCTTATTATCAAACGGTTTTCGTCTGTTGCGGGCATAACGTCTGCGACGGTGCCGAGAGCAACTATCTGTGCGTATTCCGAAAAGAGCCTTGATAAAAGCTCTGCGGGTACTTCGTCTCGTTTATTTTCAAGCGCCATTTCAACGGCGCAAATAAGCTTGAAGACGACGCCTACACCGGCAAGCGCCTTATACGGATATTCGCAATCGCGTCTGCAGGGATTTACCACGATACATGAGGGAAGCTCGTCTTTGCATTCGTGGTGATCGGTGACAACGAAATCAAGCCCCAAGGCTTTTCCGAATTCGACCTCTTCAACGGCGGTAACGCCCGTATCGACGGTGACGATAAGGGAAGTGCCCGACTTTGCTATCGCTTCAATAGCGGCAGTGTTCATTCCATAGCCTTCGCTGTTGCGGTCGGGTATGTAGTGCGTACAACTTATACCCTTGCTTTCAAGATAAAGGCACAGAAGACTGGTCGATGTGATACCGTCAACGTCGTAGTCACCATATATGCATATCTTTTCGCCTTTTTCTATCGCAAGGATTATTCTGTCTGCCGCTCTGTCCATATCCTTTATCAAAAAGGGATTATAAAACGAGCAGGTTTCCTTACGAAGAAAACGTCTCGCGGCATCCGTACTGTCTATACCCCTAAGGCACAAAAGCGCCGCAGTATTTGTGCATATTCCGAGACCTTCCGAGATTTCTCTTGCAAGAGCCTCGTCATAGCTTTTTAATTGCCAGAGCTTCTTTGCGCTGTCAGAATACATTACTTGTTCTCCAAATTCTTTACAATATTTAGCGTGGGATGCCTTTTTTCGTAAGATTTTGCCGCAGGTACGGCGAATAGCTCCGCTACGGCAAAAACGGCAAGGGATATAAGAAAAGCAAAACCTTCTTTGAAATGCCCTTTTGTAAGTATAAACGCCGCGACTGCCGCCAAAAGCGGAAGCGCCATACAGCATAGTGCCGAAAATACGCCGACGCTCGTTTTTGTTTCCTCAAACGAAACCTTTTCACCGACCTTCGCACCGCAAGCGTTTTTTGCCCAGAGCTTTATGGTCTTTATTGCATCGCAGTTTCTTTGCGAGCAGGGGTTTTTACAGGTATTGCAGGGGCTTTCGTTGGGGAGCGTTTCTATAAGTGCGATGTCTTGCTCGCATTTTAAAACGATAGCCGTCTTCATCATTTCACCTTTTTCAAGGTAACCATTACGGTGGGGAGAGGATATTTCTTTTCAACGTTGAGTGTGTAAACTCCTTCGACGTCGCTTTCAAAATTAACGACTATTGAGCTCGTTCCTTCCATAGAATGTCCCGAAAGATCAATGGAAGCCTTAAAATCATTGGCGTTCATTTTCGAAACGGTGTCTTTTGGGCCTCTCACGCCTACCGCGATGTTGCTGGTTTCGATCTGTGCGGTGTAGCCCTCGGGAACGTTTAAAATTTCGATATCCGCCGCCTTAAAGGTGAGGGTGGAAGTTTCTGTGTTTTTTAGGCTTATATTGATGGTCGCCGAATTCACTGCCGTAACCGCCGTAACACCCGCAGGAAGTTTTATCGAGCTTTGTATTGACGTATCGGAGCCTATCTGCGTTTCATCTATCGTCCTTATTATAAGTTTGTCAAGATCGTCTTGCATCTCAACCGGCATGGA
>JAZRTW010000127.1:0-5175 GCA_045652265.1 Eubacteriales bacterium
TGCCAACAAAAAAGGACTCGGGTACTCCGAATCCTTTTTATCATTATCTCTTTTCCGTGAACTTGCAAGCTGCGACCGCAGCTACCGCGCCGTCGCCCGTCGCCGTCACTATCTGCCTTATGGCTTTCGTGCGGCAATCGCCTGCGGCAAATACGCCTGCCGTTTTCGTAAGCGTATCCTCGCACGACTTTATATAGCCGCGCTCGTCAAGATCCACGAGCTTGCCAAACGCCTTATTTTCGGGCACTTGACCTATTGCCACGAACGCGCCGTCTACGGCAAGACTCGTAGCTTTACCGTCAGCTTTACTCTCAAGCGTCAGAGCCGTAAGCTTATCATCGCCTTCAAGCGCTTTCACCGTAAATCCAAGCCTTATCTCAACGTTTTCACGTTTTTCGAGTATCTCTTGGAGCTTTTTTTCACCTGTCAAAAAAGGCATATCTTGTACTACGGTAACCTTTTTGCAATACTCCGAAAGCATTACTGCCTCTTGTAATGCACTGTTTCCTCCGCCGATTATAGCGACCTCTTGACCCTTAAAGAAGGGCCCGTCGCATACCGCGCAGTAGGAGATACCGTTTCCCGTAAGCTCTTCTTCTTTGTCAAGACCGAGCCTTCTGTGCTTTGAGCCGGAGGCTATTATGACAGAGCGACCCTCGTAGCTTCCGTATTCTCCCGTGACGATAAACTTACCGTCTGCCTTTTCGGCATCGGTGACGTTATCCATCTCTATAACGGCACCCAAGTTCGTCGCTTGGTCGATGAGCTTATCTGCAAATTCGTTACCCGACATTTCGATAAACCCGGGGTAGTTTTCCACCTTCGGCGAGTGAGTTATCTCACCGCCGAAGGTTTCTTTTTCAATTACCAAAACGCTCTTTTCCGCACGCCTTGCGTATATGGCGGCGGTAAGCCCCGCTGGGCCCGAGCCGACAACAATTATATCGTAGATCATATTACTTTGCAAACTTCTCGTCAATGTACTTTCTTATGTTGGAAACGTTGACGACTACTTCTGCCTTTCCTCCTTCGGAAACTACGAGCGTGGGAGCTTGCTTTACGCCGTATGCGTTTGCCTTATCGGGATCTTCGTCCGCATATACTACCGTATACTGAACGCCTGCTTTGTCAAGGAAGGTCTTTGCCATCTTGCAGTTAGGGCAGGTGCGTGTTGCAAAGAGAACGACCTCGTTTTCAGCAGTGGCTGTGCACTCGCAAGTTTCTTCCTTTGCGATAGGTGTACGTCCCGTGAATTTAGCCATAGAGGAGCTGATGTCGTAAAGCTTTCTGTCTCTGTATTCCTGTGCCTTACCGTCGTTCCAGTTCTGAACGGGACGGTAGTAACCTGTGATACGGCTGTATACTTCTGCGCTCTTATGGCAGATGGGGCACTCAAAATGCTCGCCCGCGATATAGCCGTGATCCTTACATACGGAGTATGTGGGGGAGAGTGTGTAATAGGGGAGCTTGTAGTTTTCGGCGATCTTGCGCACAAGGTTTGCCGCAGCCTTCCAATCGGGAAGCTTTTCGCCTAGGAATGCGTGGAATACCGTACCCGAGGTATAGAGTGTCTGAAGCTCGTCTTGGATATCGAGAGCGGAGAAGATGTCCTCCGTGTATCCTACGGGAAGGTGCGAGCTGTTCGTGTAGTAGGGAACACCGCTTTCCTCGGACGCCGTAACGATTTCGGGGAAGCGCTTCTTATCGTGCTTTGCAAGACGGTAAGAAGTAGACTCTGCGGGAGTTGCTTCGAGGTTATAGAGGTCGCCGTACTTTTCCTGGTAGTCGGAGAGCTTTTCTCTCATGTGGTTTAAAACGTCTTTAGTAAATTCCTGCGTGCGCTCGTCGGTCATATCGGCTTTAAGCCATTTAGCGTTAAGTCCGACCTCGTTCATACCAACAAGACCGATGGTGGAGAAGTGGTTTGCAAAAGTGCCGAGGTAATGCTTCGTGTAGGGATAAAGTCCCTCGTCAAGAAGCTTCGTGATAACTTCTCTCTTAATCTTCAAGGAACGCGCGGAAATATCCATCATACGATCAAGACGGCTGTAGAAGTCAGCCTCGTTTTCCGCAAGGTGAGCGATTCTCGGCATATTGATGGTGACAACGCCTACAGAACCCGTGCTTTCACCGCTTCCGAAGAAGCCGCCTGTTTTCTTTCTGAGCTCACGAAGGTCAAGACGAAGTCTGCAGCACATACTTCTTACGTCGCTGGGCTCCATATCGGAGTTGATGTAGTTGGAGAAATAAGGCGTGCCGTACTTTGACGTCATCTCAAATAAAAGCTTGTTGTTCTCCGTTTCGGACCAGTCGAAATCAGCCGTGATGGAATACGTGGGAATGGGATATTGGAAGCCTCTGCCGTTAGCGTCGCCTTCGATCATCGTTTCGATGAACGCGCGGTTTACCATATCCATTTCCTTCTTGCAGTCCTTATACTTGAAGTCCATCTCCTTGCCGCCTACGATAGCGTTGAGTTCTGCAAGGTCGGAGGGAACGGTCCAGTCAAGAGTGATGTTGGAGAAGGGTGCTTGCGTACCCCAACGTGAAGGCGTGTTTACGCCATAAACGAAGGATTCGATGCATTTCTTAACTTGGTCGTAGTTTAAGTTGTCAGCTTTAACGAAGGGAGCAAGATAGGTGTCGAAGGAAGAGAACGCCTGCGCGCCCGCCCACTCGTTCTGCATGATACCGAGGAAGTTTACCATCTGGTTGCAGAGCGTTGCAAGGTGCTTTGCGGGGGAGGAGGTGATCTTTCCGGGAACGCCGCCGAGACCTTCCTTAATGAGTTGCTTTAAAGACCAACCTGCGCAATAACCGGTGAGCATAGAAAGGTCATGAATGTGGATATCGGCGTGTCTGTGTGCGTTGGAGATCTCATCGTCATAGATCTCGGAAAGCCAATAGTTAGCGGTGATAGCGCCGGAGTTTGAGAGGATAAGACCGCCTACGGAATAAGTAACGGTGGAGTTTTCCTTAACTCTCCAGTCGTTGATCTTAACGTAGTTATCGACTATCTCCTTGTAGTCGAGCATCGTCTCTTTGATGTTACGGAGCTTCTCGTGCTGACGGCGGTAAAGGATATACGCCTTCGCAACGTCGGAGTATCCCGCCTGAACGAGTACGGACTCAACGCTGTCTTGAATATCCTCGACACCGATAACACCCTCTTTTACCTTGGGCGCGAAATCTGCCGTAACTCTTAATGCCAAGAAGTCGATTACGCTGTCGTGATACTGTGTTTCCTGTGCATCGAAAGCAAGCTTTATCGCATTGACGATCTTTTCAAGCTTGAAATCAATAATTCTGCCATCTCTTTTTTGAACCTGATACATAACTTTCTCCTTAATTTATGTAAATATATTATTTATTTTAAGAGCCGAGGTCAATCTATGCCTCGAAGGCTCGTGTTTTCCACGTACTTTTTTGCAATTTCAAGATATTTTTCAAGATTTTCCCTGCTCGGTGCGGAAAGTCCTTCCGCAAGAATATTTCCCGAATCCTTAAAGCACTGTATGAAGTACGCCTTTGCGCCTTTTATAAGTTTGCCTATTCTGTGAAAATCGTCTTCGTTGTGAAGCTCATTTACTACGGTCGTGCGAAATTCATACGGAATATTACAGCCTTTAAGTATTTCGATGCTCTCTTTTATTTTCTCACCAAAAGCATCTGTTCCTGCAATGCGTCCGTAGTTTTCAATAGGAGCTTTTACGTCCATAGCAACGTAATCAAGAAGACCTTTGTCAAGAAGCGACTTTAGCTTTTCGGGGTAAGTGCCGTTGGTGTCAAGCTTTACCTTAAAGCCGAGAGCCTTTATCTTCGCGATAAATTCCTCAATGTCCTTTTGCATAAGCGGCTCGCCGCCCGTTATTGCAACTCCGTCAAGCACGCCCTTTCTTTTCTTTAAAAGGTCGAACAGTACGTCTTCCGAAAAGAGCTCGTCATCGGAAAGTGACTGGACGAGAGGTGAGTTGTGACAGAAGGGACAGCGTAGGTTGCAGCCCGAGGTGAATACCGTGCAGGCGACTGCGCCGGGAAAGTCAAGAAGCGTTATTTTTTGCAGTCCGCCAAGACGCATAGTATCCCTCCTAAATCGGTTTGTATACCAAGTGTAACACAATATATTGTGTATGTCAATAGGAAAATACCACAAAATACATTTTCGTCATTTTGTTGAATTTTTTATGCTTTCTTTGTCGAAACTGGGCAAAAGTGAAAGCCGCCTCCCTTTCGGAAGACGGCTTTGAAAATCTTTCGTTATTCCTTTATAAGCTTTCTTTTTGATATAATATTCATAGCTAAAAGGCCCGTTATAGTGCATACCGTGCAAAGCGTGAGAGTTATAGAAATAAATTCTTGTCCGAGCATTAAGGTATTAAAATACGGTGACAGTGCTTCTGTGGAAGCTATCGTCGATACGCCGTTTGCTACCATGTGGAAAAGTATCGGCGCAAAGAGGTTTCTCGTGTATTCGTAAACGTACGCCGCAACGAATCCAACCGCAAACGCGTACACAAACTGCACCCAGTTTCCGTGTATCGCGCCGAATATCGCCGATGATATAAGCGCTGACGCAAAGGGCTTTGCAAAGGAGCGAAGTCTCTTGTAGATGAGGCCTCTCATAAGAAGCTCCTCGCATACGGGTGCGGAAATCACCACCGTCAGTATTTGCATAAAGATAGGAGACGAGTCTATGGCGGTTGCTACGGTTTCGTAGGATTCCATAACGCCTTCGCCCAAAGCGGAAATTGCCATTGCGGCGATAATGGAGACGATTATATTAAATCCTATACAGCAACCGACTGCAACGGAGGAAGAAAGGACGTATTGCAAGGGATTTTTTACGGTGTTGAAATTGAGGGCGTTATGCTTATCCCATTTCTTTTTGTCATAGAAATAGAATATCGCAAGCACGGCGATCGTGACTACGTTGCAAACGAGCGTCAGCATAAGCGCATCTTTTGCCGTAACGTCGAGCAAATAGTTCATTATCTTATCAAATTCCTCGGGATTATCAAAGGAATTAAGTGCATCAACACCGATAGCGCCGATATATTCAAACGCCTTGACGAACAGATAGATATACTGAACGATCATCTGAACGCCAAACCAAATAAGCAAGGGGTAAACGGTTCTCCAAATTTTCTTTCCGGTTCCCACTTTAGTCCTCCTTAT
>JAZRTW010000128.1:0-6793 GCA_045652265.1 Eubacteriales bacterium
GTCGTTTCAAACCGTCCCCAGACCACAGTTGTCACCGAGACGGCAAACGGTTGGGATGTGAATGTTAATTTCACAAACACCTATTCGATAACCGGTACGGCGACCGTTACGGTTGAGGTCACCAAAAAAATTGACAATATCGGCGGCACGGATAAAACTCTTGAAGGTTATACCTTCGGATTATTCGATGCGGTAACGGGTGATGAGGTCGACAGGCTTACCACTACCGAACGCGGCTTTGCAAGATTCGTTTTGACGTACGACGAAGCGGATATGAATGCAAGCACAGAAACTTTCAAGTATATTCTTAAGGAAATTGCTCCAAACCCCGTACCTAGCGGTTGGGATTACAGCGCGGAAGAGATCACCGTGACCGTAGAGGTCAGCGATAACGGCGACGGAACCATCTCGGCACTTATCTATACGGGTGATGAAAAGCCGAATAATGCGGGTACTTCGATAGCGGAAACTTTCACAAACACCTATAATCCCGAAGACACCGAGCTTCCCATAGATTTTGTAGATAAAGTTCTTAACGGAAAAGATCTTGGTGACAAAGAGTTTACCTTTGAAGTTCAGAATACGGACGGTACAGTGGCTTTAAAGGGAACCAATGACGAGAATGGCAACGTTATCTTCGACGATCTTTCCACAACCGAAGAAAACGACGGCACTCTCAAGTTTGACGCAGTCGGAACGTATTTCTATAATATCGTTGAGACCTCCGAGGACGGAAAGGGTGTAACTGCAGACAAGACGGTTTACCGTATCATCGTGACTGTAACTGACGAAAACGGAGCGCTCAACGCAAGCTACATTCTAGCAAGCGCCGTAGGCAATACGATCACCTTTGTCAATGAATATAAGGCTTCTTCCGTTGAGCATTCCATAAAAGGAACGAAGACACTTCGCGGCAGAGAACTTGTTAACGACGAGTTCACCTTTGTGCTTACGGAACTTACCGTAGACGGCGTGGCCGTTGAAAGCCCGAGAAGCATTACCGCGAAGAACTTTGGCGGAGGTAAGATAGTATTCCCTGCTATCACATACGATAAGGTAGGAACCTACGAATACAGCGTGGCGGAGCTTCTTCCCGAAGGCGGCAAGGCTTACGGTATTGCTTACGATGCGACGAAGTATAAGGTGACTTTGGTCGTTGAGGATAACGAAGAAGGTTCACTCTACGTTGCAAGCGAAACCGTGGCGCTTCTTGAAGGCGGAGCGGCAAATTCCTTAAGCTTCCTCAACGAATACGAAGCAGATCCTACCTACACACAGTTTGTCGGCGACAAAGAGCTTACGGGTAAGGTAGACAATGCACTTGTAGGCGGCGAGTTTGAATTCGAGCTTTACAAGTCAAACGCAAGCTGGGATCGCGTTTCCTTGAAGGAGACCGTGAAAAATTCCGAAGGCGGCGTTATTACGTTTGAAAAGATAGATTTTGAAGTCGCAGAAGATCAGTACTTTATCGTAGTCGAGAAAAACGGCGGTCAGAACATCGACGGTATCACCTACGACGATACGGTATATCACGTAATAGTTAAAGTAACCGACGACTTGAAGGGTAAGCTTCACGCGGCAGTTCACATTTACGATGAAGAGGGCGTTCCCCAGGATAAGATAGCCTTCACCAACGTTTATGAGATAACGGGCGGCGACAGTGTGACTTTATCCGGCGAGAAGACGGTAGACGGACGCGAGTGGAAGGACGACGACAGCTTCACGTTTGAGCTTTACGAAGCGGACGGAGATTACGTTGCGGCTGAAACGCCCAAAACGAGCGTAGACGTAGATTACGAAAACCGTGAGTACGAGATCACACTTGAATACACGGCAGAAGACGTCGGCAATACCTATTACTACGTGCTTTCGGAGAAAAACGGCGGCGAGAGAATAGACGGACTCACCTACAGCGATGCAGAGTATCGTATCAAGGTCGAGGTAGAGGACGACGGCGTAGGCGGCGTTATGACTACGGTTACCGTAGAAGATGCAACCGCGACGACTCTCGACTTCGTAAACGAGTACGGTATTGTAGAAGGCACTTACGTAAAGTTTAATGCTTCCAAAGAAATGGAAGGCAAGGAACTCGGCGACGATAAGTTCTCCTTCGATCTTATCGAGACGGACGAAGAGTGGGAAACCGTAAAGGTTCTTCAGACGAAGGAAAACGACGGTGCAGATATCGTATTTGACCGTATCGACTACACACAAGCAGGCGAGTATTATTACATCATCGCCGAGCAAAATGCGGGCGAAACGGTAGGCGGCGTAACGTACGACGAAACGTATTATAAGATATACGTTAAGGTTACCGATAACCTCGACGGTACGCTTTCAAAGAGCGGAACCGTTACGAAAGTGACGGGCGAAACCGAACAGCCCGTTTCCGACGTAGTATTCGTAAACGTTTACGATCCTGCAAAAGTTCCTCAAACGTCGGATACTTCCAATATTGCGCTTTGGGTGTTTATTATACTCATAAGCTGCGGTGCAGTTCTCACGTTGTACACCCTCGACGACGAGAAGGAAGTTGAAGAAAACGCATAATAACTAAAAATTCAAGGCAGACTCAAAATTCTTGAGTCTGCCTTGTGCTTTTGCATAAAAATATCGCCCTCGCAAATCGAGGGCGACAATTATTTTATAATGGGTGAAACGACGGGATTGCCTTCTCTGTCGAGAAGTACGGTAAGTCCGCCCGAATATCCGCTTTGGCGATACAGGTAATTGACGCCGGTTTCTTTGTCGACCCATATCTCCATAGCGCCCATACTTTGCGAATAAACTTTTTCGAATCTTTTATCTTTAGCCACCTGTAAAACCTCCGAAGGATTTATTTGTCATAATTATATCATAAAATAGTGGGAGAGTCAACGCAAGATGAGGCTTGAAGCATAAATTCTTATTTATAAACAAAAAATTTACAATACAACACTTGCATTTTTTTACTTTTTCTGTTAAAATGGTTGTCGAATTTTGTTATAGCCCGCCCTTTGATTTTATACTTTTGGAGGCACACTTTGAAACATATCAAACATCACGCTTTGCGCTTGCCCGAAAAGATGCGCGGACAGATTTCGGGACTTTTCTCACCGATATTTTTTGCCGTTTGTTTTGCGTATATGGAGTTTGTTTTCCATATTCGTGAATTTAACAACGCAAGCGCGCTGTTTCCCATTTTGTTTGCTATTCCCGTCGGCATCTTTGCAGGTGCCGTTTGCAACCTCTTTTCAGAAAAGGTTGCTCGTATATTGCGCTACGCATTTTGCATCGCTCCCGCGATTTTGTTTAGCGTACAGCTTGTATATTTCCATTCCTTCCAATCCTTTATGTCCGTTTCCCAGGCAGGTATGGGCGACGACGTGTTCACAAACTTCTTCAAAACCGTTATGCTTGCCATTTGGCAGTGTATGATTCCCATTTTGCTGATGTTTGTTCCCGCCTTTCTGCTTATTTTCTTGCATAAGCAGTTGGACCAAAAGCGCAAATTCGACCTAAAGCGCACCATATATAACTTTACTATTTTCTTACTTGTGCAGGTCACAGTTATTTTGATGCTTCCCATCGGCGGCACCACGGAGCACTCCGCTTATGCAAACTACCATAACAACTGGGTGCTTGATCTCAGTATGGAAAAGCTCGGACTTTTCACCACCACGGGAATTGACGTAAAATATTTCTTATTCGGCGATTTATTAGATGAGATGGCGCCCGAAGGCGATGACGTACCGGAGGTATTTATCCCCGTCATACCACCCGAACAAGATAACACCGATCCCGAAGACACCGATCCCGAGAATACAGAGCCGATAGGCCCTATCGAGTACGGTGATAACGTGATCACGGGACTTGACTTCGCCGCTTTGGCAGAAGCCGAGACCGATAAGACCGCAAAGAAGATATACAATTATTTGGCGTCCGTAGAGCCTACCAAGAAGAACGAGTATACGGGTATGTTTGAGGGCTATAACTTGGTGCTCATCACAGCCGAATCCTTCTCCGTTCAAGGTATCCACCCGGAGCTTACTCCCACGCTTTATAAGCTTGCAAACAGCGGCTTTAACTTCACTAACTATTGGGCAACCTACCCCTCAAATACCACCAACGGCGAATATACCAACTTAACCGGTCTTATGCCGGATATATCAAAGCCCAAACAAAACGGCAGTTTCGTGTATTCTATCAAGAATACGATGAATATGAATATCGCCAACTGGTTTAACGCTCAAGGAGTGACCTCCCGCGCCTACCACGACCACACGGGCTCTTATTATAATCGCAAAAAGACTCACCCCAATTTAGGTTACGTATTCAAAGGCAGAAACGAGATAGGCGGACTTTCCGGCTGGCCCGAGTCCGACCTTGTTATGATGGAAAAGACCGTCGACGAATATATCAACGACGATTGGTTCCACACCTACTATATGACCGTTTCCGGCCACCACAGCTATCAGTTCGGCGGCTATAACACTATGGCGGACAAGAACAAGAAGCTCGTGCAAGACTTAAAGATCAGCACCGAAGCCAAGGCGTATCTTGCTTGCCACATCGAGCTTGATAAGGCGCTTGAGTATTTGATCACGCGACTTGAAGAAGCGGGCAAACTGGATAAAACGGTCATCGTTTTAACTACCGACCATTACCCCTACGGACTTACCGATTATTCGTGGAAACAAATGATCGGCCACAGTCTTCAATGGGGCGGAATCGAGCGCTACGAGAGCGATTTGATTATCTGGAACTCCGCTATGGAGACGGTTACCGTAGATAAGCCTTGCAGTAATCCCGACGTTTTGCCTACACTGCTTAATCTGTTCGGCTTCGAGTACGATTCCCGTCTTTACTCCGGCTGCGATATTCTTTCCGACAGCTACGGACTTGCTATGATGTCCAACCAAAGCTTCGTTACCGATAAGATTATTTACAACAGCCGTAACGAAAAGGTATATAAGCTTGATGAAAGCTATGAGCTTCCCGAGAATTATCTGGACACTTATATTCAAATTGTAAAGAATCGTTTTAGCATCGCCGCAAGTATGCTGACAAACGATTTCTTCGCGAAACTTCCGCAAGACGCGATAGCCGCCGCCCAACGCGGTGACAATAACCGCACCCCGACGAATTGACAAAAAACCGCATCTGCAGATAAGCAGATGCGGTTTTTTGTTTAAAAAAGCTGTGTATTTTGTTCGATAAACGCAAGTTTGCTTGATTATTCCCCGAATCTATCGTATCCCCACCAATCCGGGAGCAACTCTTTAAGTTTAACTGTTTTCTGGGTTTCAAGGTCAAGCAGAATTTCAATATCCCCGCTATTCTTATCTAACTGCATCATATACTCACGACAAGCGCCGCAAGGAGAACCCACACGACCATCGGGCATTACAGCAACAACTTTATCAATTTGACTTTCACCATTTGTAATCATATTGGCAATGGCATTTCTTTCTGCGCACATACCGAGAGTTGATGCGGTATCGATACAAACACCTACATAAATATTTCCTTGCTTCGTAAGAATAGCGGCTGCTACACCGCCTGCTTCTATAAACGGGGAAATTGTTCGGCTGTTTTGCACCTTAATTGCAGCATTATATAATTTGTCCCACATAGTATTTACCTCGCCAAATTCAAGTTTGGTTAACACATTCGTTATTTTTTCGCAACTACAATAGGTTGGTAGAACCCTGTTTCTTCGGGGAACATCCATACCACCTCACTGCATCCGTTTGCCATAAGCAAGTCGGTCATTTCCTGTCTGCGAGTGGCTCTGTATTCACATTCAAATTTGCTCACTTGCAGGGTGTCCTCGTCATCAACGATATACTGGATTAGCCGATAGTTATCACCTTCCCATGTCCAAGTCTGAAAAGAAACTCTCTGTCCTTTTGCGGTTTTGTGAATATAGGGAGGGGAATAGGGCGGCTTGTCTATAAGCAGAGCATCATAATCCCGAATACTGGCAACGAACATACCGCCATGCTTAATCTGATTTACGATACTCTTGATGGCAGAAGCCAAATCATTGCCGGTAAGCATATGCGGAAGCGCATTATCCATCGCAATAACAATGTCGAATTGCTTGGTGAAAGTATCTGCCAAAGCGCAGAAGTTAGCGTGTTCAAAGGAAACGTTTACATTGTTCTTCTTGGCTCGTTTTTTGGCTTCAGCGATTTCTCCGTCACTAATGTCCGAGCCTGTTACATTATATCCGATGGCAGCAAGTCCGATTGCCTGCGTTCCGATTCCACAGGCACAATCCAGAATATATGCAGATTTGTCAAAGCCATTACTCACAAAAAGTTTGTCCAGAATGACTGCCTGTTCATGTGTGGTGGCTTGCCAATCAAGAAACAGTTTATCATATTGGGAAGCCAAATTATCATAAAAAGTCTGTGTGATACTCATATCGTGTTTTCCTCGTCAAATTCTTATCTATTGAACTGATTATACCACAAAACTATGACTTTTTCAAGCAAGCGCAAAAAACGCTCCATCGGAGCCTTTTCTCGCTGCTTCGAATCCCTCAAATTATACTCACCAAACAAAAAAGCCGTGCAAAGCACGGCTTCTTCGTTTGGCGCAGGAAGAGGGATTCGAACCCCCGTGGGCTTGCGCCCAAACGGTTTTCAAGACCGCCTCGTTATGACCACTTCGATATTCCTGCGTGTAAATATTAAATTAAGAACCTAGGTTAATCTCGGATACGCTGTACAAGCGTGACTTCAATACCACAACGATTATACTATCATAATATCTACGTTGTGTCAAGAGTTTTTTCTGTTGATCC
>JAZRTW010000129.1:0-2067 GCA_045652265.1 Eubacteriales bacterium
GGTAAAACGAATCTTCAAAAGAAAAGTCATTTTTCCTTTGGAGGTGAGCGCTATGACACTTTCTATTATTGAAACTATTTGCTCTATTATAAGCGCCATTGTAGCGGTTGTCGGTTTTATCCGCAAAAAGTGATACACGACGTGTGTATGAAAAGAATTACCTTTCTTGTTTTTCAACCATGTTCTATCGCATTTATTGCGATTTGTCAACCACACGCTACAACATTTACAAATTGTTCGCAATTATCTTGATTTGCTTAATATCAACCATTTATTATGACATAGCCTTAATTTAAAAAAACAGCCACCGACAAGGTGGCTGTTTTTAGCTGTTTACGGTGTAAATATTCCCCAAAGCGCGCAGGTATCGTCTCTTAACTTAAAGCGGGGATATTCGTTACAGTCTGCATCTGCGTCTTGCAATGCGCACAGACGAGCGAACATTTCCTCTAAATCGTTTTTTTGCATCGCCTCAAAAAGTTCGGTATATCCTTCGTACTGTCCGAAGACCTCGCAAAGCTGTGCAAAGCCGTCGCTGAAAGCACCTACGATTACGGGCTCTGTTAAATCCCACGATTTTTCTTCGGCGTTATTTATGCCGTCGTCGGAGAGCATATCCAATATCCAATAACCGCCTTGCTTGTTGCGGAGATTTCGGTTGTAAATTAACATATCGTTGCAGAGCTTTTTCGCTTCTGCCATTGACACTCCCGTTTGCTCGTGTATGGCGCGCATACGCTCCAATACCTGCTTATCAAGCGCGGGCAGATTCTCGTCAAGTGACCAAAAATCTTCACCGCTTGGGAGCTTTGCCACGCCTACGCAGTCACCGAGTCCAAAAAATTCAAGCCTTCCGCCTCGCTTACGAAACAGCGCAAAGCAAGCCGAGGGACTGTCGGTAGGTGCTTCGATACCTTGCTTTTGGAGAGCGCCTACGTATTTATCTCGCAAGGGCAAGATCACTTCACGAAGAAGCTCCTTCGTACTGCGTGAGTCGCCCCTATCGAGAAGAGCGCACAGCGAGTCTCTGACGTTTTTTGCCATCCGGGCGGCATCCGATATGGGATCGACCACGTTCTTGCCGCTGAGGCAAGACGCGCCGTCCAACACGAAGCAGTAATCCTTACCGTAACCGACGGCGTCTTCGTTAGCGCGTGCGCCAAACCCTGCGTGGCAGATGCTTTGCTTTAAATTAAACAAAATACGATGCCTCCTGCAACAACAAGAATACCTAAAATGAATACGACGAGATGTCGGTAAATAAAACTGCGCTCGAATCGATTCGCGGTTTTGTCCTTTTTAACTTTATGGAAGCCGTGCAGTATCATACCGAAAGCGGCGAAAACGCACATAAGCGCGCCCATCAGTACGACGATAAGACCTGCCGCGTGCTTTATGGATTGCTCGGCGATAGCGCCCGTGATAGTCAAACTACCGATTGTAAAGCTTACGATACCGGAGAAAAGGCCCAAGAATTCCATATTTTTCGCCATCGACTCTTTTTCTTGTGCTTCCATTGCCAAAGTCATCTCGCGCATTTGCTCTGCCATAGCTTCTTCTTGTTCCTTCAGCTTCTGCTGTGCGCGGAACTGTTGGTAATAGCTTGAATACTGACCGATGCGTATGGAGTAATCCGTACGGGTGTTTTTCTCAAGGGCGATAGCTTTGTTTATGCTCTTGATAGCCTCGTCAAGCTCTCCGCAAAGCGCTTGTATACGTCCGTATGTGCAGTAGAATTTCGCATAGCCTTCGTCGCGTGCGATAGCTTTTATCACGGACGTCTTCGCATCATCAAGCCAATGTTCAGGTGCCGACTGCAGTTCTTCTCGCAAACGCGGACTTGCATTTTCAAATACAAGTGCCACTGTTTCGGCGAACGCGTGATGACCACCGTAGTTTTCCGAAAGGTTTATGCTGTTGGTCTTGGCGTCAAAAAGCAGGTCTTTCAAAAACGCATCGTTTGCGCCTACCGCCATATCCATTCTGTAAAGTACGTCCAAATGGAAGAAATAGATGTGCTCATGCTTTTCTTCAGTCGAGCTTATTTTGCGTGTTTTTCCAAAGAAA